>DATBYL010000405.1:0-19996 GCA_036513735.1 Candidatus Acidiferrales bacterium | reverse complement strand
CGAATCGTTGGCTCGTGAAGCCCAACTGAGGGCGCTTCGATTTCAACTACAGCCACATTTCCTCTTCAACACCCTGAATACAATTGGAACTCTGGTTCTCGAACAGAACTCAACGGGTGCGCTTCAAATGATTAGCCGTTTGGGAAATCTGCTTCGCAGCACCCTTAGCACACCTGAATTGCACGTAGTTCCGCTGGCGGATGAACTGGCCAGCGCAAAAGAATATCTCGATATTGAAAAGGTTCGTTTTGGGTCGCAACTCCGCGTGGAATTCTTTATTGGCGATGGCACTCTAATCGCTGAAGTTCCGCGGCTCCTTCTCCAACCTCTACTGGAAAATGCGGTGCGACACGGGATTGCTCAGTGCGAAAGTGGGGGCACAATTGTTGTGTCCGCGGAGTTGCGGAACACACTCATCGCAATCGAAGTAGTGAACGATGTCCCGCCAGGTTCCGCCCTCCTTTCACCCACAGACGGCATCGGCCTCGCCAACACGCGGCAACGGCTGAACGAGCTGTTTGGTGCCGATGGCAAGTTGGACGCGGTTTCCTGCAACGATGGGAAGTTCCGCAGCAAAATTTCTTTTCCCTTCAAGCCCTCGGCTGTACATTCTGAGATTTTGGAGTGAGGACGTGCCTGCAATGATCACGGTTTTAGTGGTGGATGACGAACCACATGCGCGTCGCGGAATCGTCCTTCGTCTTCAGCGGCATCCGGATTTTCAACTGATCGGCGAGTGCGGAAATGGTAAGACCGCTTTACAAAGTATCGAGAGATTGAAGCCAGCCCTTGTGTTTCTGGATATACGTATGCCCGGACTCAACGGGCTGGAAGTTCTGAAGAGGCTGCCCAAAGGCTGCGCCTCTTCTTTTATTTTCCTGACGGCTTTTGATGAATATGCGTTGGACGCTTTCGAGTTTCATGCGGTGGACTATCTGCTCAAGCCGATAGACGACACCAGATTTGCCGAAGCTCTCGAGCGTGTGAGACGAACGAGCAGGTTGGCGTCTTTTGAGGAAAAATATGCCCAGCTTCAGGAGTTGGTCAACTCAGAACGGAATACTCAAAGAGCCTCATTCCTCAGCAAATTCGCTGTTAAGACAGGAGATCGCGTAGCGTTTGTCCGCAGCGAACAGATTGACTGGATAGAAGCAACCGGAGATTACGCGGGGTTGCACGTCGGGAATAAAACCTATCTGATCCGGGCATCGATCAATCAACTCGCTCGCAGACTTGATCCTTCTACATTTGCTCGAGTGCATCGTTCTGCCATCGTTCAGCTTGACCGGATTGTTCGCATAGCGCCGGCTGTGAGTGGAGATGCGAGGCTTACTTTGTCGACCGGCGACGAAGTGAGAGTGAGCCGGAGCTTCAGCAAACCAATCAGGAAAATCCTACGCAATGGCTCCTTGAATTCGTCGTCTGTCGGCGCGAAGTAGCCGGGAAAGAGGAGCCCTAATCATTCAGCGCAGGCCGCAGCATCGCAATCGCAAAATGCGCCAAAAGCTGCGCTTCCTCATCCAACTGCACCCAGCGAATCGCGCAATGATCTTTCAAATATTTCGCCACTTTCGGCTCGGTAATTCCCAAATGGTCGGCCAGCAATCCGCGGATGTTATCGCCGTTTCGCGTTCTTCCACTGCGCACCAAATTTCCAATTCCGATTCGCAGCGTCTGGCACGCCTCTACGTAGTAATTGTCGTGCAGCTCTGAGTCAGAAAGCACGAACACTCCTGGCCCAGCCGGAGCTTTATCCGCGTCATCCAAACTCGAGGGTGGCGACGCCAACATTCTGCGCAACCGTGACTCAAGTCCCGCAAGTCTCGACGCCAGCGCAGGCTCTCCTGCGCGTCGGCGTCCTTGCCACGCCGCGGGCCCAATGCTTCCCGACGACGTATCCGCAAATTCCGCTTCCGAAGCTACGATCGGCTCGGCAACTCGCTCCGCATCACGTCGAGCAACAGGCGCGCTCGACGAAGATCCACGCCGCCCTTGCGATGAAACTCTTCCCGACCCGCGTCCACCCGTTTGCTGCGACGGCCTCGACGGAATCGCTCGCGCCGGAATCATCGCAGCCGCAACTGGTTGCGCGTCAACTGTTCGCGCATCAACCGGCTCAACAAAATCCGCAGCAGACTCAGCTGGAATCGCAGCAGCCGTCACCGCGCTCACCGGCGCGCCCACAACTTTCTTCCGCCGTCCGCGTCCACCACGACGTCCTCTTCGACGCCGCTTCTTCGCCGCATCACCTGCAACTCCATCGGCAGATGCGCCTTCAACCACCGCAGACGTCGCAATATCTCCCGCGCCTTCAGATTCTCCCGGCGCGTCCATTCCTTCGTCCGCATCCGCGTCAGGTTCGCCAGTTCCTTCCGCATATTGGCTCGACGCTTCCGTCCGTCCGAACAATTTATCCGTGCCGGAAATTTCTCGCATCACTTCGCCCTGCACTTGTTCCGGCGAAACGCTCTCTGACGCCAGCGCGCTCGCTTCCGTAATTGCCAATGGCACCTCAACTCCCAATCTCACCAACGCTTCCTGCGCCTTTGTTTTCCATTGAGCGCGCCGAAATTTCTCCGCCGCGGTCAGATACCACGTCGCCGCGTCGGCATTACTTCCATTCTTTTCGTGCAGACGCGCCAACTCAAACGCAACCATCGCGTCGCGTGTGCTTTCGTACAAAGCGGCAAGTTGTCCCGGAGGATCGCTGCTCGTCCGCGCTTTCCGAATTTTTCCCTGTATGTGTCGCCAATCAGCCATGCGTTGCATTCTAACAGCGAGTTGCCAGCGGAACCAACAGAGAAGCCCAATTGTTATGTAGATAACGCGAGTCCGCTTCCGTTGGAACCAGTGTATCGCAATTTCCTTCAGCGCGCCGCAAAACGGGAACACCTTCCACAATTGATTCCGGCATGGACATGGGAATCACACGATTCAACTTGCTCTCCGCTAGACGGCGCGCATATTCTCCGCGCAACGATGCAGCAACGAACGCAGCGCCTCGATTTCTTCTTTTCTAAACCCGGACGTCATCGCTTCCTCAACTCCGATCAGCAATTTATGCGCTTTCGTCAGCACCGCGTCGCCTTTTTTGGTCAATTCACTTTGTTGTATGCGGCCATGAGTAGGATGGGGCTTTCTGCGCAGCAAACCGATTCTTTCCAAGTTCGCAACGATTCCCTGCATGCTTTGCGCGGTGACGAATGCGCCTCGCGCCAGCGCGGCATTTGAAATTCCCGGATGAAGTTGCACAGCCGAAAGAACGTTGTACTGCGGCACAGTTATACCGATTGGTTCCAGCAGTTCGTCCATGCTCATCCTCAGCGCGTGCTGCGCTCGCTTGAGCATGTAGCCCAATCGATGAGCCTGAGGATGACTTGCGGGCTTAGTCTTTGGCATAGTCACACGAGCTTGACATATAAGGCTCCTTATATTATATAAGGATCATGACATTATCTTCCAGCGGTAACAAGAACGAATCGAAGGTTGCTTGGACCACACTCGATCCAAAGGCTGGCTACCTGACATTCATCAACACGTTTACCGTCGAGCCTGAAAATGCGGAACGGTTGCTACAGGCGCTGAAAAATGCCACGGAAGAAATTTTCCGCCATCAACCGGGTTTTATTTCGGCGAATCTCCACATGAGCCGCGATCGGCGCCGAGTGCTGAATTACGCCGAGTGGCGCTCCAAAGAGGATTACATTGCGATGAGCAAGAAGCCGGAAATCCTGGCGCATATGAAGCAGACGGCGGCGTTGGCGATCTCTTTCGATCCGGTTGACTACGATCTTCGTGATGTTGTGCTGGCGGGATAGCGACGACGGATGGGTCTACAAACTCGTCAACACACGCTGCATTTGTATCTTCGCGTTTGAGAAGTCCAGGCAATTTTGAAAATCCCCGCATTGCCGGCAATCTTGCCAGGCGTTCTGGTCAATCGCTAGCTCGCGATCTCGATGACCGGGGCCAACGGTGTTCACGATGATCCGGAAAACTTTTCCGTTCATCGGTTTTCCAAATTGGAATTTTTCCAAGTCAGGATAGATGGTGCCAAAGCAACTCTTCATGTTTTCCTCGCTTCATCGCATCGTCATGCCGATTCAGGGGCGGACTAGAATTCCCGCCCCTTTTTCCCATCACGGTTAAATCCTTAATCGGCCACCGCAACTTTTCCTTCGCCGGCAAGAACCGCCTTTATATCGAGTCCCAGCCCTTTTGCCACGCCGCCCCCATAGGCAGGATCAGCTTTGTAAAAGTGCCGGACCTGCAATTCCTGAATCCGCCTCGGAGCTTGTCCCAGGCTGCCCACAACGTTGCCGATCAATCGCTCCTTCGCGTCGGCGGGCATCAATCGAAACAAATTTCCCGGCTGCGAATAATAATCGCCGTCGCTGCGATGATCGTGGCGCGCTACCGTGCCGTTCACCATCTTCGGCCGTTCGACGTACTTCGGATCCTGCGTCGGGCCGCCGAAACTGTTCGGTTCGTAATTCACGTTCCGTCCATCATTCCCGTCGAACCGCATCGCGCCGTCTTTGTTGTACGTGTGATAAGGACACTGCGGCTTATTCACCGGAAGCGAATCGTAATTCACGCCCAACCGGTAGCGATGCGCGTCCGGATATGAAATCAAGCGCGCTTGCAACATTTTGTCCGGAGAAAACCCCATGCCGGGGACAATGTTGCGCGGCTCGAAAGCCGCCTGCTCCACTTCAGCGAAATAATTTTCAGGATTGCGATTCAGTTCCAATTCGCCCACTTCGTGCAGCGGATAATCTTTGTGCGGCCACACTTTGGTCAGGTCAAAAGGGTTGATGTGATACGTCTCGGCATCTTTTTCCGGCATGATTTGCACCAGCACGCGCCACTTCGGAAAATTTCCTTCCTTGATCGCGTTGAACAAATCGCGCTGCGCATAGTCCGGATCGATCCCGCGCATTTCGTTCGCTGATTGCGCATGAAAATTCTTAATGCCCTGCTTCGTTTTGAAGTGCCACTTCACGTAGAACAATTCGTTTTTGTCATTGATCAAGCTGAACGTGTGGCTGCTGAAGCCGTCCATGTGACGGTAGCCATCCGGCGTGCCGCGGTCGGAAAAAAGAATCGTCACCTGATGCAGTGATTCCGTCGAAAGCGACCAGAAATCCCACATCATCGTCGGCGACTTCAAATTCGTTTCCGGATCGCGCTTCTGCGTATGAATAAAATCTCCGAACTTCAGCGGATCGCGGATGAAAAATACCGGCGTGTTGTTGCCGGTCATGTCCCAATTTCCTTCCTCCGTATAAAATTTCAGCGCGAATCCGCGCGGATCGCGCTCCGTATCCGCCGAACCTTTTTCCCCGCCCACGGTTGAAAACCGGATGAACGTCGGAGTTTTCTTTCCAACCGCGCTGAACAATTTTGCCGTCGTGTACTTCGTAATTTCGTTGCTGGTGCAAACGAAATGTCCGTGCGCGCCCGACCCTTTCGCGTGAACCACGCGTTCAGGAATTCGTTCGCGATTGAAGTGCGCCATTTTTTCAAACAACAAAAAATCTTCAAACACCACCGGGCCGCGCGGCCCCACAGTCAGCGAATTCTGGTTATCGCCTACAGGACGTCCTGCATCGGTGGTCATTTTTTTCGGATTTTCTGGCATCGGTTGCTCCCTCCGGCGTCAGATTAGTGCGGGCACTCCTATACGTCCAATATATAGTCCGCATGGAATGAATAGGCACAACCTATGGGACTCCAACTCCCGTGAACCGCTGCCAGCTCGCCGGCGCGGGCAGTCTTCCAAGATCGGCGGAGCAAGCGGATTGCACGGAGCAAGAGCAAGCAATTATAGAGCACGCCTATTGAGCTTATCGGAACTATGTATTGGAACTATAAATCGCGTGACGCTAATATTTTTTACATAAATATAAAGACGCTCTAAGCGTCATAAAAGGAGAAGTCATGAAAAGCCAGTATCTGCGTATTTTGATTGCACTCATCAGCGTGGCGGGTTTCGGCGTGGCCGCACAAGGCCAGACAGTTGATCACATCACCGTCAAAATCCCTTACGAGTTCGTTGTCTCCGGCAAAATACTTCCGGCCGGCAACTACAGCGTCAGCCGCGCAAATGAAACGAACGGAGGAACGATTCTTGTCCTCAGCAGCTTTGAAAACCGTGCAAGCATGTTCGTGATGCCGGCTCAGTTTGAATCAGGACCGGCGGACCGAGTATTCCTGCAATTCGAGCAGATTGGAGAGGAATTCTTCCTCACCTCAATCCAGACAAGCGAACATCTATTTACGATTCCAGTCTCGAGGAAGCAAATCATGGAAGCCCATGCTGCCGCAAAATCACACGTCGGAACAACCACGCCGGCAACTGCGGCGGGAAACGACTAAACATTTCATACATTCATACTTTCATACCGGGCGGCCTTAGAAAGTGGGCCGCCCTTTTTTTACATTTGTATCCGGCATTGGCGGCTCCCCCGCCGGCCGCATTTGTGAATGTCAATGTATGCATCTAAAATATGGTTCGCATAGAATAGATAGGCAGGCCTTATGGAACTCCAACAGCTCCGATACTTTTGCGCGATTGCCGATACCGGAAGTTTCACGCGGGCGGCGCAGCAGACTCACGTCTCGCAACCATCGCTTTCGCAGCAGATTCGGAAGTTGGAAGACGAATTGGGCGCCCGTCTACTCGACCGCCTCGGCCGCAACGTTCAACTTACCGAACTGGGCCGCTCATTTCTTCCGCGAGCGCGCGCCGTGCTGCGCGATCTGGAAGCCGCGCGAAGCGATGTGGTGGAAAGGAAGGCCTCGATCAGCGGTCCAATTGCGGTGGGCGTGATCCCGACGATTGCCCCTTATTTTTTACCGCCGATCCTGGCCGCATTTTCGCGCAAGTATCCGGAAGCGCGTGTGACCGTTGTGGAAGAAATTACTCCGCTGTTGTTGGAAAGACTTCGCGCAGGAACAATGGATGTGGCGATTGCCGCGCTTCCATTGCCGGCGCGCTCTCAAGATTTCCAATCATTTCCATTGAAGACAGAAAAGTTATTTGCGGTTCTTCCGAATCAACATTCACTCGCAAAGCGTCGCGCGGTTTCGCTCGGAGAATTGCAGGACGATCCATTTGTTTTGCTGCGCGACGGCCATTGCTTTCGCGAAACCGCGTTCGCGGCCTGCAAACGAGCACGCGTGAATCCAAAAATTATTTTTGAAAGCGGCCAGTTCAGCAGCATCCTTAGCATGGTAAGCGCGGGACTCGGTGTCTCAATTGTTCCGGCGATGGCTGTGGAGAAACGCGCGGGCTGTTGCTACGTTCCTCTCGCGGATGAGCGTGCCGCGCGAACAATCGGAGCCGTCACGCTAAATGGAAGATCGCTGACCAGAGCGAATGAAGCTTTTCTCGCTCATCTGGGCGCGCGGGCAGCGAACAAAGTCTAGCGGTGTCTGACTCGGTGCGAGCTTGTACCCGGGAGGTGACACAAAGTGAATTATCCACTTATTGGAATAGTGTTTAAGGCGTGAGCGCGGCGGAACGCAGTTCGTGGATTACTGAGCAAGCTCGCGCGATTGGGTTTGATCTGTGCGGAATTACTGCCATTTCGCGGGAAGATGATTCGTGGCCGGAACTTGCGCGGAATGCGGAATGGCTTGCTCGCGGACATGCTGGAGAAATGCGCTGGCTTTCGGATCCGCGACGCGAATCTCCGCAGCAAGTGATGCAAGGCGCGCGAAGCGTGATTGTCTGCGCGGTGAACTACAATTCCGCGCATCCTTATTCAACGCAGTTCTCTGCAGCGGAATCGTCGGACGATTCTCCGCACGGATGGATTTCCCGTTACGCTTGGGGAACTGATTACCACCAAACGATTGGCGCGAAACTGGAATCGCTAGTGAATGCGATGCGAGCGCAATTCACCGCAGTACCGTTTGACGCGAAATGGTACGTTGATACAGGACCGATTCACGAACGCATCGCAGCTCAGCGCGCTGGATTAGGAACAGTTGGAAAACACACTCTGCTAATTCATCCGGAACTTGGTTCGTGGATATTTCTGTGCGTGATTGTTACGACTCTCGATCTCGCGGCTTCATCTGATATTGCATCAGCACAATTTCCGCCGACAGATGTTTGCGGTCAATGCACACTTTGCATTGATGCTTGTCCGACAAGCGCGATTGTTGAACCTTATGTTCTTGATGCGAGGCTTTGCATTTCGTATCTGACCATTGAATTGCGCGGAGCGATTCCCGAAAGTCTGCGCGCGCAAATGGGAAGACAAGTTTTCGGGTGCGATATTTGTCAGGATGTTTGTCCGTGGAATCGCGAAGCGCCAACGACGAAGGAAGAAGTATTTGCGCCAAGGGAAAATCTGCTTGCGCCGGAATTGGAATGGATTGCTTCGATGACTGAAGAAGAATTCCGGGAAACATTTCGCGCGAGTCCGATTAAGCGCGCAAAATATCGTGGAATAATTCGGAATGCTTGCGTTGCGATTGGAAATTCAAATGTGAAACGCGATTCGGAAACGCATCTGCGAGTTATGAAATTGTTGGGAAGATTGGCGGAAAGTAGCGACGAGATAATTTCGGAGCACGCGAGGTGGGCGGCGGGGAAAATGAAGTCCAAAACCTGGGCGACCTGAAGGTGGCCCCTACGATTTTTCTGCTAAGTCCTTTATTAGCACACACATCGACCACAGATCGGAATAAGTCCTTTATTAGCATACACATTGCAAAATAGGGGGGTGGGGGGGCGAGTTTTTTTGAAAATGGGCTATGGCGGCGATGGGTGCGTCGCCGGTAAGGGTAAGGAAACAAAGCGGTTATGTATTCGCGTCTAGACAATCCCCTTTCGCGGGATGCCGTGCATTCGCATTTCGATTAGCTGATCGATGGTTAGGTCTTTGTATCCTTTGGCGCGGACATCGCGGATGTAGTCGGCGCTTACGCCATGCGTTTTTAGCTGGACGAGTTGGTCGGTGCCGACGTGCTCATAGCCCAAGTCTTTTAGTTCGCGCACAAATTCTGGGGAGACGCCGTGAATGCGCAGAGCAATCAGTTGCGAAAGCTCGACGTGCTCCAGTCCGGCCGAGTGCATATCTTTCACGTAGCTCGCGCTGACTCCGTGATTCTTCAGCTCCACCAAATCGTGGAGTTCGATCTTGGAGAATCCCGCGTCGTGCATTTCCTTCACGTATTCCGCGCTCACTCCGTGATTGCGCATTTCGACCAGATCATCTATTCCCAGATTCGGATAGCCTGCATCTTTCATGCTGCGCGCAAATTCCGGGCTTACTCCGTGACTGCGCAGCTGGATGAGCCGCTCCACACTCAAGTCGTGCATTCCGAGTGAGGACATTTCTTTTACATATTCGGGGCTGACGCCGTGATTTCGCAGCTGGATAATTTGGTCCACGGAAAGTTGACCAACGCCCGCGGCCGACATACCCTTCACAAAATCCACGCTGGCGCCATGATTGCGCAGTTGAATCAGCTGCTCGACGCTTACATCCTTCAGTCCCACGCCGCGCATTCCGGTGGCGTATTCCACGGTCACGCCATGCTGCTTCAGTTGAATCAACGTGTCCGCGGAAAGATCGCGATAGCCGAGATCGCGCATCTGCTTCACGTAGTCGCGCGAAACGTCATTGACGGCCATCCAAAAAACTTTGTCGCCGTCCAGATCGGAGTAGCCCAACATTTTCATTCCTTGAATAAATTCCGCGCTGGGCGAAAACGAAACTTTTCCAATGCCGACGCCCTTGTCGAAATCGCCGGTGAAGGTCAGAGTGCCCGCGTCGCGCCGCATTTCGTAATGCACGTTGGGATGAGTGCCGATGGAAAGATTCGGATCCAGTCCCCAAACTTCGCTGACTTTCCAGTCCTGTCCCCACGTCCAAGTGTTGCCGGAATTCTGCCAGTGGATTTGCATCCAAATTTGTTCGCCGCCGGTTTGGAATTCGGCGCGCCAGTCGCCGGTGGGGATTTGTTGGGCGGATAGGGTGGCGAGGAAGATTGTGGATAGGGCGAGGATAAGGATGAGTTTTGTGGCGCGAGTGCTGGTGAGGATGATTTTCATTGGTGGTGTCTCCGTATGGCTAAGGGTGAGACGCTGGGGAGGGTAAAATGTCACCTACCGCCGAGTAATTCGGCCGCATTACTCTGAGGTGAATCAACGAGGTGGTATCATTGAATTGTGTGTGCCCGCCCCACCCGCAGTGGAAACCAGAACGCTGATACGGCGAATCAGTTTGTTTCAAATCCGAAACGCGACGCAGCGGCAGCCATCGCTGGTTTCGTGTATCAGGTCGACGTAACGATTCTGCGGTGGCTGAACCTTCAGCAGGGCGAACTCCTAGAACTTGAACGTGGTGAAGACCTAGATACAGTAGAGGTCGAAGGTAATGAGCCGTCGGGCCTCCGCATTCTAGAACAAGTGAAGCGTCGTGCTGCCCCGCTAACACTAAGGTCGGAAGACGCGTTGACCGCTCTTGCTAATTATTGCGAGCACCGAGCAGTTAATCCGGGTGTGCGATTAAGGTTTAAGTTCGTAACTACAAGCTATCTTGGAAACGAAAAGAATTGGGTCTTGGGTGGCAGCGCTATTGAATTCTGGCAGTCGCTCCGTACGAGCGAGAGAAACGATTCTGAATTTTTTGCGGCCGTCGCCGTGATGCGTAAATTCTTGGCTACTTGCGAAAAGCCGGCCAAGCTGAATAAAGCAACTTGGGATTATTTAGAGCGGGTCCTCGCGAACGATAATAACGAAGACCTTATCGAGCTTATTCAATCCTTCGAGTGGAGTACCAAAACCGGCGATCATTCGACGATCGAAGAAGAAATCATGCGGGGACTGGTTCGTTCTGGGTACGTAGCCGATCGTGATGCCGCGCTAGGTCAGTTTGAAAGGTTGTTCCTTTACGTCTTCAAGCGGCTCTGCATGAAAGGTCTTAAGCGGCTGACTGTAGAAGATCTCAGTGAGCAACTGAAGCGGAGTGTATTAAACGTTGCCGAACAGGCGGCGCTAGAGGTGATTCGGGATGTTCGCGGCCGGATTCTTCGACTTGAGGATGCGATTTCTGAAGATCGATCCCTCATAGATTCTCTGGCTAGCCAAGTTGGTGACTTAGCCGACACCTACGGAGCACGGATCGAGTACGGAGGCTTCGGCACGTCGCTAGATGCTCCCGCACTTGTCGAGCCCCTCATTTCGCGGCCGGACATCTCGACGGGGATTATGCGAGAGCTGGGCGCGAAAACTTGGGTCAGCATGATCGGCGAGCCCGGTTCCGGAAAAACCCAACTGTGCTTGCTCGCTACTAGGCTAATAGATTCGAGGACAGTCTGGGTGAACCTTCGCGGCTATCCCCAGGACCAATCATGGACCGTGATCAACGCGACGCTCGCAGCGGCGTCCGGCGTCAATTTCCATCCTGTCCTTCGCAAATGGTATTCAGAAGTGACGTCGAGTCTGGGAACTGGCACAGTGATCGTTATCGATGATCTTCCGCGCGTCATTCCGGCAAGCCCCCTGGAACGACGGCTCGAAATGTTTCTCAATTCCTGTAATGACCGTGGGATCCGAATTATTTCGACCACGTATTACGAATTACCAAACGGATTGAGCTCGTCTGGCGTCATCGGCCAAGTTCGGGCACCGAGGCTGACAGATTCAGAAATAGTGAGTCTCCTTAGCGCATTTGGTGCACCGGCGAGTATCCTAAGCAATACAAAATTCTGCGGATTTCTCAGCGTCACAACGGGTGGTCTTCCTGTGCTAGCTGCCGCCGTGGCGAAATTTTTGCAATCGAAGAATTGGAAGCTTGACTCGGATAGTTTCAGCTCTGTCATGACTAGCAGCTTCGCTAAAGGAATCAAGCAAGACGCACGACCTCTGCTTGAAACGACCGTGAGCCAATCGGACTCGCGCGAATTGTTATATCGCCTAAGTCTTGTTGTAGGGCCTATATCAGAACAACACGTCGAAGCGGTCAGCAAAGTTTCCCTCCCTATTCGACTTGGGCTAGAGCGCTTGACTGAATTGGTTGGCGTCTGGATTCAGCCCTACCGCTCAAAAACGTATCTTATGTCGCCAATGGTCGACAAATCTGTCGCGACTTCATTAGACGCGACAACACGTAAGGGCGTTCATGCAAGCCTCGGTTCCTTAATCCTTAAACGGAAAACTTTGGGCCCACTGGACGTCGTTACTTGTGTTCATCACTTCCAGCAAGCGGAGATGTTCAACCAAGCTGCCATCGTGCTTATCCAAGCACTAATCAGCCTTGCGAAACTGAGCACCGACGTCGCAGATAGTTCGATAATTTCCGAGATATGGGCGAGCGAAAGCCTGAGAGAGGAAATCGATATTAACGCTAGGCTCCACTTGCGAGTTGCACAAATTCGTCTTGCGGATGAGAAACACACGGAGCCTGCATTCTTGATTAACGACATCGACAGGCTTTTGGAAAAAGCTCGTGACGACCAGAACGCTCAAATCGGTGTTTTCTCGGCAGCAGCATTTCTAGCCATTCGATATGCGCGAGAAAAATCGTACCTCGGCAACAAATACCTTCTGATGGCGCTGAACAGTCTGCCTCGGGCAGTTTTACCCGATGGAACAAGGATTACTGTTCCCGAGTCGATGGCACTTGAATCTCTTTTTTGGGCTACTGCTTTCGCTACGAATTCCGATGAGGATGTTCAAGACTGGCTCGAAACAATTGAAAGGTTGGCGCCCGTCCAATTCGAGAATCTCATAGCGTGGGAGGTTGACTGTAACGGGGCAGTGGTGTTCTGCGATTCCATTTATCTTCGGGAATATCGAAAAGAAGAGCCGAATCGGAATTGGGAATCCGCACAGGCCACGATCCGAAAGATCGAGAATGCAGGACAGAAGCTCACGTTTGGCCTCCTTCGAGTCGCTGCGCTCCGAACTCGCATCGTTGTTCTTGCAGAATGCCTAGGAAAATTGGACGCTGCCCAGGCGTTAGCAGAAGACGAAATCAACGAATGTGAGAACGACCGAGAGCGCTTCTTAATTGCGGAAGTTATCGGACGACAGCTCGCTTACGCAAAGAGATGGGTCGAAGCGCGGACTTGGATGGAACGAGCCGTCTCCCTTGAAATAGGCGTGTATGGATTCTTGCGCCGAAATCTTCTGATTACTTTAGGTGAGGCAGTTGCGCACTCTGCCCCGACAGAAGCGCCTGAGTATACGAGAAAAGCGGTTGACGTCGCGAAAGCAACGGGGCTTTCAAAACTACGAATTGCCGAGACACTGGGTGAGCACACCGTAGCTCTCTGGTTTGCAGGGAAACGTCTCGACGCTTTCGTGGCGTGGCAGGAAGCGATCCAGTTACTTCTAGCTTCTCGAGAGGAGCGTCCGACTTGGATTCAAAGCTTCTTGGCATTCCATCACGCCGCCGGATACTTCGCCGGGTTTGCACTATTCGGTGCGCTCGCCGAGCCAAACTACGCTCCGGTCAGTCCGCGTATGTTTTTGGCGACGGATAGTATTCCAGTGGAGTTGTACAAGCCGTTGATGGAGAGTCTCGTTTATGTTCGGACGGCGATGTTCGGCGAGGGTTTGGGCGACACAGAGTCAGCCGGAGTGTGGGCGAGAAAAGGGCTGTACGATACGGGGCAAAGTGGCGCCGATCTTCTGCCAGTTTGTGCTTGGCTACTAATTGCTCCATCGATTCTACGCGGGGATTACGAAAGTGCCGTTAAGGCAGCCTTTGCGAAATCGAACGGGCCGAAAGTCGAGGCGCTGGCGTTGACCGAGTTTGGATATCAACCGAAGGATCCGGAACGATGGGCGGAAGTCATGTCCAAACGCCCTTGGCTGCAACAGAGTTTGTTGTTCGGTATTGTCCCAATGGCTTTTAGAATTGCGTCGCTCCGATTTTCTCGGGACGTCAGGGTTGACGTTGATCTAGCCTCGGTCGCTTTGGATAGAATTGACGAGAAAAACGAAGACTGGAAAGTAGCTGCGAGCGAAATTCGACTCATCTTTTCTGGCGAGAAATCTGCGGAATCATTTCGCGCGGATGGCCAGCGTTTTTATAGTGAAAATCGTTTGGCATTGGGCGTTCTGTGCTTCCTCGGGATGCTACTTAGGTCATCAATCCCACAATCTTTGGGGCTACAGATCAGATTGGCCGCAGATCTCGAACATCCGTTCCGTAATTGTCCTTCAATCAGACACCATGTTTTGCTGCCGTTCTTCGTAGAATTCTGGGCTGACGCAATCAACTCAAGGAGCGAAGCTTTTAGGACGGCACCAACTTACACGCGACGGCGGTATGACGAGGCGCTATCGTCTCCCGATAATACGAGGCTCAGGAAGCTGTTGGATGCCATGACTTTCTGCATTGGGCTCTCCGTATCCGACGACTTACGTCGATGGCTTGATTCCGCCGAATAGTCCGATTGGCAGTTCGTGAGAATTTAGAGAATATGCGTGCCGGCCCCGCTCACCGCCGCCCTCCTTCGGCGAGCTTGCAGCTTTAGCTATGGCCGTCTCGAAAACCCATTCGAATGACTTTCCACAGGTTTTCCGTCAAATATTTAGTACTAAGTACTTTTATCTAATTGACTAATTCTTGCGGTCGCGCTACCCTGAGGCGCGGACTTGGTAAATTCCCGGCGTCAATCCCGAACCTTCGGGAGCGCAACCCGAGATCCTTCGCTACGCTCAGGATGACGGCGTGGAGACAGGCGCGCAGCCAAGAACGGCTACGCCACTCGGACAAGCGTATAAGCATATGAAAAAAAACGGCTTACAGGTAAGTCCTTTGTTTTGATATTCATGACAAGATCGTACGGCCTAACCCCTTTGTTTTGATATTCATGCGCAAAATAGGGGGGAGGGGGTGGAGTATCAGAGTAGTTACGGGGTAGAGCGGGCGGTTTCGATCGGCCTGTGTAGGGGCGCTGCTCGCTGCGCCCTCGATGGTCATTTGTCACGCGTGCACGACCGGACAAAATCTCGGTTGAGGGCGCAGCAAGCAGCGCCCCCACATCGGCCAACTAGATTTTCGGGCGCTTGGTCCAGAAGACGTTTTGGCGATTTTTGAAATAGATGGATTCGCCGTTGGAGGTGTCGTAGTAGAAGCTGACCTGGCTGGGCAAATTGTTTTGGACGAAGGCGATGGTGTAGAGAGTTCTGCCGCCTTCGGGTTCGGCGGTGACGGATTTGACGAAGCCGACGGTGACTTTCGCTCCGGGTGTGCCGAAGTTGACGGAGACGGGATCGATCTCAAAGACGCGGTCGTCGTAGCGCGGGTCGGAGGAGACCCATTCGCCGACGAGGGTGTCTGGCACTTGATGCGCGGAGGGGCCCCAGATCAATGCGGCGCCGATTAGGGCGACGAGGATTAGTCCGAACCCGATAGAGAGCCTTGCTACGGATGATTCGGTCCACTTCGGTAGTGTGATGATCATGGCTTCCACTCCAGCTTTCTTTGAGAATTCGACGTTCTTGGTGAAGACAACTTCCTTCGTGAATCAAATCCTTGCGCGCGGCACTTCAATATCCCGAAACGGGGCCAGTGTATGCGCCGCTGCTGCCGCGGATGATGTCGTCCAAACTGACGCTGGCGCCGATGCTGGCGGCGGTCTGGCCGTCTGGGCCCATGCTGTAGAGGTCGTAATCCTCGTTCAAGGAAACGAGGAAAAGATCCTGGCGCAGGATGCCGCCATTTCCGGTGTTGCTAACGTGATTGAAATATTGATAGGGATTGCCCCAGGGATCGATCAAGGAGGTGGCTTCGATTTGCGAAAGATCGGTGGGCAAAGTGCCGTTGTTGGTGGCCTGATAAATTGTGATGTTCACTTCGATGGCGTGAAGCTCGCCGGCTGCGCGGGAGACTCTTGCTTCGTTGAGAGCGGTGAGGAGTTTCGGGGTGGCCAGGGCGACGATGATCAGAATGATGCCCATGACAACGAGCAGCTCGATCAAGCTGAAGCCGCGGGTGCGGTGGCGCGTGCGGCGGTGACCATGATTGACGGCTCGAGGAGCCGTTGAAGAGCGAACTAACGGCGATGCAAGAACCTGGGCGTTGGGCATGGGCGTTTGGTTGAGCCTTTCCGAACTGGAAGCGTGCTTCCAGAACGAAATTTCCCCCCAAGATTTCACTGCCCGCACGGCGGGGGGACCTGCGCGGGCTAAGAGAAAGTTCCGACATGTTAATTTTGGCAAGATTTTTGGTGCGGAAACAATGGGCTGTTCCCGATTAGGAAATAGTAAGTACGAAAACGGAGTGGGGGCGAGGCGAGGGTGAATGAGACCGATGCGCCGGGTGGAGCATCTATCAAATTACCGGCCGAAGTTGAATCGCAGGATGGTACGGCGATAGAATGGCCGCGGAATCACGTTGGACTAAAACGTAGACACGTTGCAAACAAAAAGGAGAGTCCCTTGCCCTACGAACTTCCCCCGCTTGGCTATGCGTTTGACGCGCTTGAACCTCATATTGATGCGAAGACGATGGAGATCCATCACGATAAACATCACGGCGCTTACGTGACGAATTTGAATAAGGCGCTGGAAGGTCAGCCGAATTTGGCTTCGCTTTCCATCGACGACCTGATGCGGAAAATTGATACGGTGCCCGAAGCGATTCGCACCGCGGTGCGAAATAATGGCGGCGGTCACTGGAATCATTCGATGTTTTGGAAATTGATGAAGCGCGATTCGCACGGAGTTGGCTCGCCGAAGGGAGCGATTCTGGAGGCGATTAATTCGGCGTTCGGCTCGTTTGACGAATTCAAAACGAAATTCGCGGCGGCCGGCATGGCGCGATTTGGGTCGGGCTGGGCGTGGCTGGTGAATAAGGATGGCAAGCTGGAAATATTGTCGTTGCCGAATCAGGATAATCCGTTGATGACGGGCGGAAAAGCGGTGATGGGTGTGGACGTTTGGGAACACGCGTACTATCTGAAATATCAGAACAAGCGCGCGGATTATTTAGCGGCGTGGTGGGAAGTGGCTGACTGGGACGCGATCGATCAGAATTTTATCGCGTCACGGCGATAAGCTTCGAGCCACGGAAAAGATTAGAAAGACAACGGCCTGTCGCGAGAGTGCCTTTCTGCTCGTGACAGGCCGTTTTGCTGCGGACCTGGAAGTTCTTTCCGTCGAGCAAAAACTTTTTCGTCAAAACAATTTCGCCGAACTTTTTAACCGATCCTCTTATCCAAAGGCTGCGGCTGAACGGTTCGGGAAGTACGAAACTTTTTTGCTGGTTGAGTTGGTTGAGCGGCTGGAATTGGCCGCGTTCGCTGACTGGATTGAGTTGTTTAAGCGGGCGTCAGATTCATTTTTTGCGTTGGCGGCAAGGTTTGAGTGATTGAACATGCGCGCGGAGGAGAAGTCGGAAAGTTGGGAGCGCGTGTTGACGCCGAATTTATTCAGCAGCGCGGAGACATGAAACTTTACGGTGCGCACGCTGATGGAAAGTTGCGACGCGATTTCCTTGTTGGCGAGATTTTCCGTGACGGCGCGGAGAACTTCGCGTTCGCGCGGACTTAGAGCAACCGCTGAAGTTCCGACGCGAGCCGTTTCGAGAAGGGACGCGGCGCGAGCGGAGATATTTTCGTTGAGGGCTTCGTCGGCACAAACGACCAGGACGAGATCCTTCGGCGAACAATAATGAGCGATGCAATAAACGGCGAGGGAGCCGGCGATGCGGTCAAGCGGGAGATCGCCGTTCTGATCGGCGTCAACTGTAAATTTAGCGGCGCCGGTTTTTTTGTCACAGAATACGTACGAATTCTGCTGATGGCTCCGCGCGCGCTTCGATAATATGCGTGCACTTTCACCAGATTTGAACATGTTGCGTACGTCTTTCAAATGGCCCATCCTTCCAGGCGCTACTCGCGCTGTAGGTTTGAAGATGATCGTGCAACGATGAAACAAAGCTTACGCGGTCGAAGCTCCTTTTCTGGTATTCAGATTGAGTTTAGTTCTTCGCAGCCTAGAAATTTCTGCGCCGGCTGCGCGCCAGCGGGAGGGTTGCCGGCACTTTACATGATTCCTGTAGAACAACTGCAACTTTTCGAGCGCGATCTACGACACGATCTATGAAAATGAGTGCGTCCGCCGCTGGTGCTTCCGTTGTGCGACGGTAGTAATAGTACCCACGCTGGTGAAGCAATTTCTGTACCAAGTGGATTTTTTTGCACATGGCTAATGGTTTCAAAGGCTTACGCGAGCGGAGCCGGCGCTTCGCACGGAGTGACAAAGTGAACGCTAGGTAGAGTTTTCCTAGTACAGTAAAATGTTCCCTTCTATACAGTATTTCCTGTATACGTAATGTTCGGGTTGCGTGGTGCTCGGGACGCATGGAGGAGTGAATGGCGATGCATTTGGCGGGAATTATTTTGTCGGACTTGAATGTGATGCCACCTGCGGGCGGCGCGGCGATGGAACAGATCACGCTGCGTTGGATCCACATTGTCGCGGCGATCGCGTGGGTTGGCACAATTTATTTCAACGCGATGGTGGTGGTGCCGGGACTCATGAAACTCGATCCGGCGAGCCGCGGAAAGTTCGCGCTGACGCTTTTGCCGCGCTCAGCTGCGCTGGCGCGGTATGCGGCGGCGATTACGTGGCTGGTGGGGTTTCGCTACTTCATGATTTATGCGCAGAGCGACGCGGCGAACGCGGGAAATCCGTCGCTGGCGTGGCGATGGATTGGAATCTGGTTCGCGTGCTGGTTCGTGGCGTTCGCCATTTTCATGGGCGCAATTCAATCGGGAAAACTTTCCGGGCTGGTGTTGAATTTGCTTGCGCTGATTTTGGTGGCAGGCGCGGCGTGGGCAAATTTGGCGTGGGTGGCGGGACCGGCGACGAGCAATCGGACGTTGTGCATCAGCGTAGGCGGAGGAATCGGAACGGTAATGTTTTTGGCGGCATGGGGACTTGTGTGGCGCTGCCAGAAAAAATTGATCCGATGGACGCGCGCGTCGGTGGAACAGGGTACGCCGATGCCAGCGGAAGCTGCGAAGGTGCAGCAAATGCTGGGCCAGATAACGGCGATTGGATGCTGGCTGACAATTCCGCTGCTGTTCTTCATGGAAGCGTCGAGTCACTTTCCGCTTTTTTCCGGGCGGTAATTCACGCAGAAGAAAAAACTGTGACGTGCTGGTTGCGCAACGCGATTGAAACGGTTGCGTGACGGCGAGCGCTGTAATCCGCCACAATTCTCTCGAATATGTCCGCAGATAATCCAATCATTCCGCTGGCGCAAATTCCGCCTGACGCTGAAGCGCCGAAGAAATCATCGCCTGCGCTGGGACGACAGATAGCCGGCGCGACTGTGATTGTGATGGCGAGCGTTTTGCTCAGCCGGTTGCTGGGATTCTGGCGTGAATGGGAGGTGGCGCATCAGGTCGGATCGAATGCGACGACGGATGCGTACTATGCGGCGTTCACGCTGCCGGATTTTCTGAATTATTTGGTGGCGGCGGGATCGCTGAGCGTCACGTTCATTCCGGTATTTTCAAAATACATGGCGGAGAAAAATGAGGAGGAAGGCTGGCGCGTGTTTTCGATCGTCATAAGTTTTATGGGATTGGTGATGATCGGCGTGGTGATTCTTGCGGAAATATTTGCGCCGAATATTGTGTCGTGGATTGTGCCGGGATTTGGAGCGGCGGAAAAAGAGCATGTGGTTTCGCTGACGCGGCTGATGTTGCCGGCGCAGTTTTGTTTTTATATGGGCGGAATTTTAAGCGCGGTGCAGTACGCGAAAAATAGATTTATTGTGCCGTCGCTGGCGCCGCTGATTTATAACCTGGGAATTATTTTGTGTGGCGTGCTGCTTTCATCGCGAATGGGAATTACTGGCTTCGCGGTGGGCGTGCTGGTGGGAGCGATTGTCGGAAATTTCTTGCTGCAGGTATACGGAGCGAAGCAGGCGGGCGCGAAATTCTTTTTCTCGCTGAATATCCGGCATCCGGGATTTATTTTATTTGTGAAGCTGGCGGTGCC
>DATBYL010000404.1:0-2265 GCA_036513735.1 Candidatus Acidiferrales bacterium | reverse complement strand
CTAAACAAAATTTGCGCTAGACTATCGCGCTATGCCCGCTCCGCGCCAGTTGCGATTCTCCGCCGCGTTCGTACTGTTGCTCGCCGCTGCCGGCGCGATAATTTTTTACGCAACGTGGATCGGATACGGCGGCCGCACTTTGACATGCGCAATCATCGCGTTGGCAATCTTTTTCGCGATGGAATTATTTCCCGCCGCGCAAAATATCACGCAGAAAATTCAGCGCATTCTGCCTACGCCGGCCGCATGGCTTCTCGCCGTTCCGCTTTTCGTAGCCTACGCCATCTATGCCGCAGGCACGGGAAGTTCTTCTGCGTGGCACTGGGCAATCGTCGCAGGCTACATTTTATTTCCGCTCGCCCTGCTTTCCCTGCGCGCCGGTGACGCGCCCGCCTGGAGCGATTATCTCGCGCTCATTGCGATCGCCCTTCCCGTAAAACTGCGCTGGCTCGCGCAACTCTGGCCGTATCCCAACGGAAACCTGAAGTATGCGCTCACCGTTTTGCTCGCAATGAACGTCGCTATCGCCGGATTTATTTTTATTCGCCGACTGGAAGGCATTGGGTATTCACTCAACTGGTCCGCAAATCAAGGGTTCATCATTCTCGCAGTCATCGCGATAATCGCTGCCGTGGATATTCCCGGCGGCATGGCGCTAAAATTTCTTCACTGGGCGCCCGGACACGTCCCGCTCAAATCACTTCCCGCCGGCATTTTCGGAATTTTCTTTTTCACCGCGTGGCCCGAGGAATTTGTATTTCGCGGACTGCTGCAGAACATGCTCTCGCGCACAATCAAAAATGAAAACGCCGGACTCGTCGCCGCCTCAATTATTTTCGGCCTGTCTCACATTGCCAACGGATATTTCCCCAACTGGCGTTACGCCCTGCTCGCCACCTTCGCCGGCCTCTGCTACGGATTTACCTGGCGCAAAACTGGAAATATTTTCGCACCCGCTTTAGTTCACACAACGGTCGACGTGATCTGGCACATGCTGTTCGTCTAATCGAAAGCTATCTCACCACTCCACTCATCGGACTCGACGCCGCCGCATAAAGTTTCTTCGGCATTCTTCCGGCCAAAAACGCCTGTCGTCCCGCCTCAACTCCAGCTCGCATCGCCGATGCCATCATCACCGCGTCTTGCGCCTCCGCAATCGCCGTGTTCATCAAAACTCCGTCCGCGCCCAACTCCATCGCCACGGCCGCGTCTGACGCCGTTCCCACTCCCGCATCCAAAATCAGCGGCACGCTCGTAATCCGTTCGCGCAATATTCGCAAATTTGCGGCGTTTTGAATTCCCAATCCCGATCCAATCGGCGCGCCCAACGGCATCACCGCCGCAGCGCCAGCATCCACCAATTTCAATGCCACAATTAAATCATCCGATGTGTACGGCAGCACGGTAAATCCTTCCTTCACCAAAACTTCGGTTGCGCGAATTAATTCCGCCGTATCCGGAAAAAGTGTTTGCTGATCGCCAATCACTTCCAACTTCACCCAATCTGAAAGACCAACTTCCCTTCCCAACCGCGCCGCGCGAATCGCTTCGTCCGCCGAATAGCAACCTGCCGTGTTCGGCAAAAGAAAATATTTCGCGCGATCCAAATAATCCAGAAGCGATTCCTTCGTGCGATCCGTCAAATTAATTCGACGCACCGCAACCGTCACCATATCCGCGCCGGAAGCTTCAATCGCGCGCGCCATTTCCGGAAAGCTGCGATATTTCCCCGTGCCCACAATCAGCCGCGAACGAAACGCCCGCCCGGCAATAATTAATTCATCGCTCATAAATCTCTCCCAAAGAAAGTCTAACTCTTCGACGAAGCCTGCGCGCTCGGACGCGGCTCTTCCACGTCCGCGTAAAGACTCTCGATTTTGTCCGCGTATATTTGTTCGATCACGCGCCGCTTCAATTTCATCGTGTAGGTCAGCTCGCCCTTTTCAAAACTGAAATCCTGATCCAGCAGCGCGAATCGCTTGATCGTTTCGTATTGCGCAAGCCGCGAATTAATCCGCTCCACTTCCGCGCCAATTAATTTATGCACCCACGGATCCGTCGCCACTTCCGCCTGCGAAACAATGTGGACGCCATTTTCCGCGGCAAGCGCAGTCACCCGCGCGAAATTCGGCACAATCAACGCCACGACAAATTTTCGCCGGTCGCCAACCACGATCGCGCTCAAAATACACGGACTTACCTTTAGCGCATTTTCAATCGGCTGCGGCGCAACAAATTTCCCGCCCGCCGTCTTAATCAATTCCT
>DATBYL010000403.1:0-7231 GCA_036513735.1 Candidatus Acidiferrales bacterium | reverse complement strand
CGGCGCGGATCAACATGTGACAGCGATGCAGTCTGGCGGAAATATGGAAGGGAAAGAAGTTCGATTCGGCATCGCAAATTCCGCCCTATTTGCGACGGTTACGACCGATGCGAGTTGCGGCGCGATCAACGGACAGCACGATTCCTTCACTCCGCTTGGCGGAATGGTGCCGCTCATCAACATCATGCTCGGAGAAATTGTTTTCGGCGGAGTGGGTTCGGGACTCTACGGAATGATCGTCTTCGTAATTCTCGCGGTGTTCATCGCTGGCTTGATGGTCGGCCGCACGCCGGAATATTTGGGAAAGAAAATCGAATCATACGACGTGAAAATGGCTATGCTTTCGATTTTGATTCTGACCTGCACGATTTTAATTTTCTCGGCGATTGCCGTGGTCAAGCCGTACGGCACCGTGGGCATATCGAATCCCGGGCCGCACGGACTTTCGCAGATTCTCTACGCATATGTTTCTTCCACCGGGAATAACGGCTCCGCGTTTGGCGGCTTGAGCGTGAACACGCTTTGGTACAACACCTCGACCGCAGCGGCGCAATTGCTGGGTCGATTTTTCATGGTGATTCCGGTGCTCGCGATTGCCGGAAGCCTCGCCAAGAAAAAAATCGTTCCCGAATCAGCGGGAACTTTCCCCGTCACCGGCGGACTTTTCAGCGGACTGCTCGTCGCCACAATTTTAATTGTCGGAGCACTTACATTTTTTCCGGCCCTCAGTTTGGGGCCGATTTTGGAACATTTGTTGATGGCGGCAGGAAAGACCTTCTAGGAAAAATATGGAAACCGGCGCACAAGTTCGGAAGCAATCGTTTATGGACGGAAAAATGATTTTCCGCGCGATTGTGGATTCGTTTCGCAAGTTGAATCCGCGCGCGATGGTAAAAAATCCCGTTATGTTTGTGGTGGAAGTTGGCGCAGTTCTCACGTCCGGCCAGCTCGTTTGGAATGCGGCGCATCACACGGGGCATTTCAGTTTTGAGTTGCAGATTACCCTGTGGCTCTGGTTCACCGTACTGTTTGCGAATTTCGCGGAAGCCATGGCCGAAGGCCGTGGAAAGGCGCAGGCGGATACGCTACGCAAAGCGCGGGCCGAAACAGAAGCGCACCTTCTGCGCGCCGATGGCACCACCGAATCTGTGCCCAGCTCGAAGCTGCGTTCCGGCGACGTTGTAATGGTCACCGTCAGCCAATTTGTTCCCGGCGATGGCGAAGTGATCGAAGGAGTCGCGTCGGTGGACGAGTCAGCAATCACCGGCGAATCCGCGCCCGTAATTCGCGAGTCGGGCGGCGATCGTTCGGCGGTCACCGGAGGCACTCGCGTTCTGTCGGATGAAATTAAAGTACGCATCACCTCAAATCCAGGCGAAACATTTTTGGATCGGATGATCAAGCTGGTCGAGGGCGCTTCGCGGCAGAAGACTCCGAACGAGATCGCGCTGAATATTTTGTTGGCGGGGCTGACGATTATTTTTCTGTTGGCGGTGGTGACGCTGCAGCCCTTCGCGATCTACTCTGGAGCTCCGCAAACTATTTTTGTTCTGGTGTCGCTGCTGGTTTGTCTGATTCCCACCACTATCGGTGGACTTCTTTCCGCAATTGGAATCGCGGGAATGGATCGCATGATTCAGCGCAACGTGATCGCGATGTCCGGCCGCGCGGTGGAAGCTTCTGGCGATGTGGACGTGCTTCTACTGGATAAAACGGGAACGATTACGCTCGGCAATCGTCAGGCCACAGGATTTTTCGCGTCGCCGGGCGTTTCGGAAACTGAACTTGCTGACGCCGCGCAGCTCGCTTCGATTGCGGACGAAACTCCGGAAGGCCGTTCCATCGTCGTGCTCGCAAAACAGAAATACGGTTTACGCGGACGTGAACTCGCAAATATGAATCCGGTATTTATTCCATTTACCGCGCAAACGAGAATGTCCGGCGTGGATTTGGACGGCCAGGAAATTCGCAAAGGCGCGATTGACGCCGTAACGAGATATGCCGCCGAACGCGGCAACAAAGTGCCGAAAGAAATTCAGGAAGCGGTGGCGACGATTGCAAGCTCAGGTGGCACGCCGCTGCTCGTCGCCAGAAATCGTGTGGTGCTCGGCGCTATTCAACTGGAAGATATCGTGAAGGGCGGAATGCGCGAACGCTTCGATCAGTTGCGCGCGATGGGAATTCGCACGGTGATGATCACTGGAGATAATCCTCTGACGGCCGCGGCGATTGCGCGCCAGTCCGGCGTGGATGGTTTCCTCGCCGAGGCAAAGCCTGAAGACAAAATGAAATTGATTAAAGACGAGCAAGCCAAAGGGAAGCTCGTCGCGATGACGGGCGACGGCACAAATGATGCGCCGGCACTGGCACAAGCCGACGTCGGCGTGGCGATGAATACGGGCACGCAAGCCGCGAAAGAAGCGGGCAATATGGTGGATCTAGATTCCAACCCCACGAAGCTCATCGAGATTGTGGAAATCGGAAAGCAGTTGCTGATCACTCGTGGCGCGCTGACTACTTTTTCAGTGGCAAACGACGTGGCGAAATATTTCGCGATTATTCCTGCGATGTTCGCCGTCGCGTTTCCTCAACTTGAAGTGTTGAACGTGATGCACTTGCGCTCGCCCGAATCCGCAATTTTGTCGGCCGTTGTTTTTAACGCGCTGATTATTATTGCCCTGATTCCGCTTGCCCTGCGCGGCGTGCGCTATCGTCCGATGGGCGCCGGAGCGTTGCTGCGGCGAAATCTTCTGATTTACGGCGTCGGTGGTGTGCTCGCGCCGTTCGCAGGAATTAAGCTGATCGATTTATTGCTGACGCATCTCGGAGTAGTCTAAGAGGAACGCATGAAGAAGAACTTTCTAACGGCAATCTGGTTCACTTTGGTCACCACCATTTTATTCGGGGTGATTTATCCGCTGGCGGTTACCGGTATGTCGCAACTTTTCTTTCGCGATCGCGCGAATGGCCAGTTGATCGAAACGAATGGCAAAGTTACCGGATCGCGAATGATCGGTCAGGCATTCACGGGCCCAAGTCATTTTCATTCGCGTCCTTCGGCGGCCGGTACGGGATATGACCCAACTTCGAGCGGCGGTTCCTATCTCGGCCCGACAAATAAAACTCTGATTGATCGCGTGAACAGCGACGTCCAGCGCTTGCATGCCGAAAATCCTTCGATGCCCGTTCCGGTTGATTTGGTCACGACATCCGGCTCCGGCCTCGATCCGCATATTTCGCCTGCGGCAGCCGAATTTCAAATTCCGCGCGTCGCTCGCGAACGAAATATCAGCGAAACGGATTTGCGCGCGATGGTTGCGCGGCACACGGAGGGACGTCAATTCGGTTTTCTGGGAGAAGCGCGCGTGAATGTTCTTGAACTAAATTTGGAACTGGATGCCTCGCACCCGGCGGCACACTAAGCTAGCCATCCTCGCTTGAATCTGTTGGCTGGCCGTCCGAAGGCAAGCTAAATCTGTAACCCACCCACGGCTCCGTCTTAATAAATTTCGGTTTCGCCGGATTCGATTCAATTTTCTTTCGGAGCTGATTAATCACCACGCGCAACGATTCCGTTTCGTCGCCGTAGTCAGGCCCCCATACGGCTTGCAGCAGCCGCCGGTGCGACATCGGCATTCCATTGCCAGCTACAAGTTCTCGCAGCACCTCAAATTCTTTGGGCGTCAGATGAACTGGAGTTCCGCGGACAATGATCGTGCGCTTGCCAAAATCAAAACTCAATTCCTTCGACGCGAGAACATTTTGCGGTTCGTCATTCGCTCCTCGGCGCAACACCGCGCGCACACGCGCCAGCAATTCCTGAATGCCAAACGGTTTCACAACGTAATCGTCTGCGCCGGCGTCGAGCGCACGAACCTTATCCTGTTCCGAGCTGCGCACGGTGAGCATGATGATTCCAACGTCCGATCCGCGCCGCATTTCGCGGCACGTTTCCAGTCCATCCATCACCGGCATGTTCACGTCGAGCAGCACCAGATCGGGGCGTTCGCTGCGTAGTTTTTCCAGCCCCTCCTGGCCGTCGCGCGCTTCGACGATTGCATAACCCTGCGCGGTGAGCGTGGTGCGCATCACGCGGCGAATTTGTGGCTCGTCATCCACCACTAGAATAGTTGCGGTATTCATCGCGCGGCGCCGGCCTGTTGCGCCAATCGAAGCGTAAGCGAAAAAACGGAGCCGTGTCCGCGCTGGCTCATCACGCTGATCGTGCCGCCATGCGCTTCCACAATCGCTTTCGCAATCGGCAATCCCATTCCCGTGCCCAGCACCAGATAGCGCTGATCTTTGCCGCGATAAAACTTGTCGAAAATTAATCCCAGTTCCATTTCTTCGATGCCCGGGCCATTATCCGCAACACTCACGGAAAGAAAATCTCCGTGGACTTCAGCCGAAATTGTGATTGGCTGATCCTTCGGCGAATAAACATCGGCGTTCTCAATCAGCCGGACGAGAACATCTTTGATGCGATCGAAATCCACGCGGACAGGCGGCAGCGAGGCGGGCACATCCACGCGAACGGTTCTGTTGCCGAGCGCGGTCTTACAATGCGACAGAGCCGCGGCGACGATTTCCGCGATCGAGTTTGGCTCGAGGCGCAGCTCAAATTCGCCCGCGTCGAGCCGCGCCATTTCGGCGGCGTCGCCTACCAATTGATTTAGCCGGTCGCATTCTTCATTGATCACCGAAAGCAATTCGCGTTTTTGTCCTTCGGTCGTGTTCGCCGCGGAAAGTAAACTGGTCACCGAAGCTTTGATGGATGTGAGCGGTGTGCGGAAATCGTGCGTCACCGAATCCAGCAGCGCGGATTTCAATCGCTCGCCTTCGCGCGTCGCTTCTGTTTTGCCAAGATCTTCGACAGCGCGCGCCCGCTCAAATGCGATGGCGATCATCGAGCCCAGCGCTTCCAAAGTTTGACGCGAAAGCAGCCGCCCGGAAATTCCTAAACTTCCAATGGGACGCGTTCCCATCCGCACCGGCACAAGACAAAGACTCCGCGCCGCATCGCGCAGCGGCTCTTCCCGCGCGGTGGCGCTCCGCAATTCATCATCATTGAAATGCGGCGCCGCGCCGGAGTGATAAAATTTTTGTTTGTAATCGAGGTAGAGCGCCGCGGCGCCCACCTCAAATGTTTCCACAATATAATTTGGAATTGAATTCAGCAGGGTAATCACATTTCCGGAAACCAGCAATTGTTGGCTGAACGCATAAAGCCGCTCGATTTCCTTGCGGCGCTGCTGCGCTTCGTCCGCTTCGCGGCGCACGCGAGTGGCCAGCTGGCTCGCGATCAGCGACGTCGCCAGAAACGCCACCAGTGCCGCCCAATTCTGGGGATCGCTGATCGTGAATCTTCCCACCGGCGGCAAAAAATAATAATTGAACGCCAGCATTGCCGCCACGGACATAACCGCGGAAACCGTAAAGCCCCAGAACGTGGAAACTGCTAGAATCGCCAGCAGATAAGTCAGCGCAACCGTCGTTTGATTTACGGTAATTATGTTGCGGTAAAATAGAGTGATCGCGGCGACAATCACGAGCGCCGCGGCGAATTGCAGTATGCGAAACGGTAGTCGCCGGAACAAGGCCGTATTCTATCGCAGCTAACTTGCCGCCGCTGCTGAAAGCGAACAATTTTTCTAGTAAAGCGCACCGTTACGAAGGAACCACGGACCATGCCTCGAAAGCCCGAAGATTGGCTCGAAAAAGTTTCGCCCGCTGAAAAAACGAAAGGCATATTCAAATTATTTCTCGGCTACGCGCCCGGCGTTGGAAAAACTTTCAGTATGTTGAGCGAAGGAATCCGCCGGCACAACCGTGGCGAAGATGTTGTGATTGGCATCGTCGAAACGCACGGACGAAAAGGGATTGAGGAGCTGGTCCCCGAGCTGGAAGCCGTTCCGCGGCGAAAACTCGAATACAAAGGAACAGTTTTTGAAGAAATGGACGTGGACGCGATTATTGCGCGGCGTCCCGCGGTCGTGCTGGTCGACGAGCTCGCGCACACAAATATTCCCGGCAGCAAGCATCGCAAGCGTTACGAGGATGTGCAGGAAATTCTTGCCGCGAAAATTGACGTCCTCTCTACCCTGAACATTCAGCACATGGAAAGTCTTGCGCCCACCGTGCGCACGATCACCGGCATCACCGTTCGCGAAACGGTTCCCGACTGGGTTCCGCTGATGGCGAATGAAACCGTGATGGTAGACCTGACTCCCGAAGCGTTGCAGAACCGAATGGAACGCGGGGACGTTTACGCTCCGGCAAAAGTGAACCAGGCGCTCGAGAATTTTTTCCGCCGTGGAAATTTGATCGCATTGCGTGAACTGGCGCTCCGCCAGGTTGCCGAACATGTGGACCGCAGCCTCGAGTCCTACATGACCGCGAAGGAGATCGAGAAAAATTGGCCGGTGCGCGAAAGAATTGCCGTTTGCATCAGCGCAAATCCGGCCGCGCAATATTTAATTGCGCGCGGCGCGCGAATGGCAAGACGCCTGGATGCGGAATTATATGTCGTGCACGTAGACACGAGCGATGACAGCAAGAATGACAATCAAAAATTATTAGATGCGAATTTCCATTTCGCGGAAGACCTGGGCGCAAAAGTGGTTCGCTTGCGCGGAAAAAATATCGCGGACGCGATGGCCGAACTCACCAAGGAAAAGCATATCACGCAGGTAATTTTCGGCCGCTCCGCCGTGAAAGGCCTGCGCAAACTTTTATATTTATTCGCCGTCCATCGTTTCCTGCGGGAAGCGCCCGCTGTGGACGTGCACATTGTTACGCACGAGGGCGAAGGCTAGCCGACCAAAATAATCCCCTGCGCTTCATTATCGCTTCCTGATTTTTTTCGGAACTTTGTGCCGTCAGTTCGTCGCCTTAGTCACGTTTACGGTCATGCTGGTAGAAATTTGCGTCGTGCCGGACGTGCCTGTCACTGTAATTGTGTAGTTTCCCGACGGCGTCGCAATTGGCGGAGCTTGACAACTACTTACAGCGACAGCCACGGTCGCAATCACCAAACAGACGACGAATGCAGACCGCCATCGCGGTACGCGTCGTCGCAAAATTATTGCGATTGCAAACAGCGCCGCCATCGCCTCAAAGAATTCCAGCGTCCATTTTGCAAATCGCGTCAATGGATGTCTGTTTGAAATATTAGCCGGCGATCCCACACTGTTGAACGGAGATCCGGTTGTTTCAAACGAGAAATTCAGCG
>DATBYL010000402.1:0-4027 GCA_036513735.1 Candidatus Acidiferrales bacterium | reverse complement strand
CATCCTGCTTTTGCCAGAGCATGATGCAATCTGCGGGCAGACCATCGCGCCCAGCTCGCCCAGCTTCCTGGTAAAACTGCTCTATAGATTTTGGCAATGACAGGTGAATCACCGCACGTACAGCAGCCTTATTAATTCCCAATCCGAATGCGACGGTTCCAACCAGCACGCGCACTTCGTCCGTCATCCACGATTCCTGATTTCGCCGCCGCTCATCCGCATTCATTTTTCCGTGATAGCCAATCGCGGCAATTCCCTTTTCCTTCAGCAGGCTGATCGTCTCGCCGACTCTCGCAATGGTTGGCGAATAAACAATTACGTTCGATCCGGAATACTCGCGCAGCGAAGCAATCAGCAAATCGTCTTGCGTTTGCGAGTTACATTCCTTCACCACGTATCGCAAATTCGGCCGGTGAAAACTCGCAATATATTTGTGCGGATCGCGCAGCTTCAGTTGCTCGATAATGTCATGCCGCACTTTTTGAGTAGCGCTCGCCGTGAACGCCGCAATCGGCTGCGCCGGAAATTTCTGCCGCAGGCGGCTCATCAGCCGATACTCCGGACGGAACTCATGCCCCCATTCCGAAATGCAATGCGCTTCGTCAATGGCGAACATTGAAATCGGCACATTCTGAAGCCACGCAACCGTCGTCTCAACCGCCAATCGTTCCGGCGAAAGATATAGCAGACGATATTTTCCTTTGCGCGCATCGCGCATGATGGCCCGCTGCTCCTCCGCAGGCACCGCGCTATTTAAGAGCGCCGCTGAAATTCCCATTTGACCGAGCTGCGCCACCTGGTCCTGCATCAACGCGATCAGCGGCGAAACAACGATCGCAGTTTTTTCGGAAAGCATCGCGGCGGGCAATTGATAGCACAAAGATTTTCCGCCACCGGTCGGCATTACCACGCACGCATCGCGCCCGGCCAGCAAACTGCGCACAATTTTCTCCTGCAAGGGACGGAACGAGTCGTATCCCCAGTAGCGCCGCAGCGCGGGCAGAAGATCGGTTTCAGAACTCATAGTAGAAGTATAGAATCGTGAACGAGAAGCGTCTACGCGCCCATTGTTTCACACAAATCATCTGCATTGCGCGGATTCAACGAAACAAATCGCGGACGCCAGTCGTAGAACAAAGCATGAGCACATCGCAACCAGTCTCCGCAGCAGAATCACTACTGCCAGCCGAGAATACCGCGCTGGCGCCAAGCCGTCCCATCGCCAGCGCCGCCCACACAATTGGTTTGCTGGCATTCCTAACAGCTTGGGCTTACTTCGGACGCGAGTGGACAAATCATATGCGCGCGCAGGCCGCGCCAAATCACATGCTGCTCTACCTGCCGACGCTCGCAATGGAATGGTCGGTCTTCGGCTACATCGTTTGGGGCGTGCGCAAGCGCGGAATTTCGCTGCGCGAATTGGTCGGCCCGCGCTGGTCAAAAGGTAAGCAAAATCTCGTCGACTTCGGAATCGCCGCGTGCTTTGAGCTTGCCGCGCTGATCGTTCTCGGCGCCATCGCACATTTGCTGCACACCGAATCGGGCTCGAAGAGTTTAATGTTCATGATGCCTGCCAACGCGCTCGAACTCGTTGTCTGGCTGATGCTCTCTCTGACCGCCGGAATCTGCGAAGAAACAATTTTCCGTGGATATTTTCAGCGCCAGTTTATCGGCTGGACCGGAAGCACCGTCGCGGGTATCGTGATTTCCGCCGCGCTCTTCGGCGCTATGCACATTTATCAGGGCTGGAAGCAAACCATAGTCATCGGCGTGTTCGGCGCGATGTTTGGTGCGCTCGCGGTAATGCGCCGAAGTTTGAAGCCCGGAATGATTGCGCACTCGTTCCAGGATTCCGCCGCCGGGGTTGCGCTGATGCTGGCGGCAAGATATGGGATCGTGCCGAAGTAGCCCACGAAAAAGTGGGCCGCAAAAATTCCGCCAACTTTTTCCGTCCGATGCAAATATGAATTAGGATAGAAGCTCGCCAGAGCGAGTTGCCCGAAGGAGTTGAATGCCAGAGACCCACACAGATTCGCAAACAAATCAGCCCGCGCTGCGCACCGCCGAAGTTACCAGACATTACGCAATGGGTGCCGCAACTATCCGCGCCGTGGACGGAGTGAGTCTTGAAATCGCGCACGGAGAATTCGTCGCGCTGCTCGGAACTTCCGGCTCGGGAAAATCCACGTTATTGAATTTGCTCGCGGGACTCGACCGCCCCACTTCCGGCGCAATTCTGGCGCACGGAATTAATCTTGCTGAAATGTCCGGCGACGAGCTCGCACAATATCGCAGCCTTACCGTTGGAATGGTTTTTCAGTCCTTCAATTTATTGCCACGAATGACGCTGGAAGAAAATGTCGAGCTGCCGCTGCGCCTCGCTGAAGTAGACCGCGGAGATCGCGCCGGCCGAGTGCAGGAAGCACTGAAGCGCGTCGGATTGGCCGCGCGCCTTTCGCACCGCCCGGCAGAATTGAGCGGCGGCGAACAACAACGCGCTTCCCTCGCGCGCGCGCTCGTAAATCGCCCCACAATTTTGCTGGCCGATGAGCCCACAGGAAATCTCGATAGCCGCACCGGCGAAGAAATTATGAATTTCATTCAGCAATTCAATCAAGAGCTGGGCATGACCGTCATCATGGTGACGCACGAACCGCGATTGGCCGAACGTTACGCGGCGCGTCAGTTTCACATGAAGGACGGCAAGCTTTCCGCGAACGGAGACGCCCAGTGAAAACTCGCGACCTGATGGAACTTGCTGGACGAAATTTGCGCGAGGCAATGCTGCGCAATGCGCTAACAACTATAGGAATCGCCGTCGGCGTTGCCTCACTTGTGGCAATGCTTTCGCTCGGCATCGGATTGCAAAAATTAGTGATGGGCCGGCTGCAAAGCAGCGGGTTGTTTGACAGGGTTTACGTGACTCCACGGCCGGTTGGTGCAAGTTTGTCCGGACGCGGCGGCGGACGTGGCGGTCGCGGACGGAACCAACAAGATGATGTGCCAACACCGGGCCTGCCACCTCAATTGCAACCGCCGATGAAGCCGCTTACATCCACGGTGCGCAAACAACTTGCGGCGATGCCCAATATCGTTTCCGTATTTCCCGAGCTTCGCTTCACCGCCGATTTGCGTTATGGCGGCACGGGGCATGTGACGTCGGCATCAAGTGTCCCCTTCGAGGCGCGCGGCACAGGTCAGTTCGATAATATTACCGGGTCATTTTTCTCCGGAGCAAACGCCAACGAAGCGATTCTGCACACGGATCTCGCCCAGCAACTCGCGGATCAAGGGAATTTCAAGCCCGATGATTTAATCGGCCAAGAAGTTACAATCCGCTATCCCGAACGCAAGCCGGTGGAAGCGCCGCCGAATCAGCGTCCGCAGGACATTGTTGCAAATGGCGAATTCGGCCAAGGGTTCACCATTCAATCCGCCGACGTGAAAGTGAAAGTCGTGGGAATCGTGAGTGGCGAATCGGCCGGGCCGGGCGGATTCGGCGGCGCACGCATTATGCTGCCGCTGGAACTCGTCGAACGATTGAACGCAGTACAAGGCTTTGATGTCCGCGAAGTGGTGGCCAATCCGGGTGAAACAATCTATCCAACCTTGACCATGCTCGTCGACAATCCGAATCACGTGCAAGCCGTGGAAGACGCGGTGAAGCAACTGGGATTCGGCGCATTTTCATTGTTTGATGCCGCGCGAAATTTGCAGCTCGTTTTCAGAGTGTTCGATTCGTTCTTGCTCGTCTTCGGCAGCCTCGCGCTGGCCGTTGCCTCCTTGGGAATCGTCAATACGCTCGTGATGGCAATTCTAGAGCGACGCCATGAAATCGGCGTGTTGAAAGCGCTCGGCGCGGCCGACCGCGATGTGCGTCAATTATTTTTCACGGAAGCCGGTGTGATGGGTCTCGTCGGCGGAATACTGGGAGTTTTTCTCGGCTGGGGGATCGGACAACTCATTAATTTTGCGCTGAACAAATGGCTGGTGAGCCAAAGCTTAACACCGCAAAAGATATGGCTCC
>DATBYL010000401.1:0-8038 GCA_036513735.1 Candidatus Acidiferrales bacterium | reverse complement strand
AACTCCACTCACATCACCGCGCCTACTGACGGCACGCTTTATTCGCTCCCGGTTCACGTGAACGATCCCGTCAAAGAAGGCGATTTGCTCGCGGCGGTTGCTGACCTAAAACAAATTCGCGTTCGCGCTTTCGTTGACGAGCCGGAGTTGGGCGAACTTCTTCCCGGCCAAAACATCACCGTCACCTGGGACGCATTGCCGGGCCGCACTTGGACGGGCCGCATGACGCAGATTCCGCGCCAGGTCGTAGCGCATGGCACGCGAACCGTCGGCGAAGTTCTCTGTCCCGTCAACAACGACGATCAACGCCTGATTCCAAATACAAATGTAAACGTGCGCATCGCATTGGCCGAGCGGACCAGCGTCCTCGTCGTGCCCCGCGGCGCTATATTATTTGACGGCTCGCACCGTTACGTTTTCGTCGTCGAATCCGGCACGCCCAGTAGCACTCTGCACAAGCGTGAAGTGCAACTCGGAATCTCCGATTCCACCCACTACGAAGTCACCAGCGGATTAAAAGAAGGTGATGTGATCGCGCTGATCGGAAATATCACGCCAACGGACGGCATGAAAGTTCGCGTCGAGCGGCCTGAATGAATCGACCGCTGACCAGCTGGATTACTCTCGCCGCGTGTCTTTTACTTCTATCGGCGGGAATGCCTGCGCAATCGGCGGTGGATACAGCGAAAGATTTATTTAATGCCGGAAAATTTAAGGACGCCGAAGTCCTGCTGCGCGCCGAAATTTCCAAAACTCCAAGCGACGCGGCGCTCCACTATTGGCTCGGCAAATGCGCGTTCGAGCTTTACGACGACGATCTGGCCTTCACCAGCGCGGAAAAAGCCGTTGATCTCGATCCCAAAAACGCCGATTACCATTATTTCCTCGGCACCGCCTCCGGTTACAAAGCCGAACACTCCAATTGGTTTTCCGGACTTTCGCTTGCCCGCAAAACTCAGCACGAATTTTACGTAGCCGTGCAGATGAATCCCAATAATCTGGAAGCGCAGCGTGATTTAATTTCCTATTACATCGCCGCTCCGGGAATCGCCGGCGGCGGCGACGACAAAGCCGAAGCGCAAATCACGGTGCTCGATGTATCTCATCCTGTGCCGGCGAGGCTGGCGCGCATGGAACTGTTTGAAAATCGCAAGAAATGGACGGAAGCTGCGAACGAAGCGAGGGGCGTTATCTCGGTGCGGCCCAGACTGGTCAAATCCTATCTTGAAGTGGCGGAATATTTTATGAATCGCGAGGACGTCACCAACATGCGCGCCGCGCTCGCTGCCATTCCCCGGGGCCTTCCTCCCGACCCCCACGTGGATTTTTACGTCGCCGCCGCAAATATTCTCGCAGGCGAAAATTTGGCGGATGCCCAGAAGGCCCTCAACGCGTATCTTGTTAAGCAACCGCCGCCGCGCCGCGAGGATCACGTTTCGCTGGCCGACGCGCATAGCTGGCTGGGACGCTCCTACGAAAAACTTGGCCAGCGGAATGAAGGTATCGCCGAATGCCGGCTTGCTCTGAAGCTGGAGCCGAAAAATAAATCCGCGCACGAGTGTCTGCGGCGCACTGATTCACAGTGATCAAATGCTAAGACGCGAAATTGTAATGGTTGCGATTGACGCGCTCCGCGCGAATAAGCTTCGCGCGTTTCTCACTATGTTTGGAGTTGTCGTGGGCAGCGCGTGTATCGTCTTGGTTGTCACCGTTTCGCTAACTGGACGTAAATTCATCGTCGGACAAATCGAAAGCATAGGCTCGAATAGCATCATCGCCAGTCCGGTTCATGCCCTCGGCAAGTCCACTCCACTCAGTTATGAAATTTCGCTGAACGATATGGAGGCGATTCAAAACGCAATTCCCGGCGTGGTCGAAGTTGCCGGCACTCGCAACGTGGACGCCGAAGTCGTGGTTGATGGCGTCGAGCACCCCGTTACTCTCACCGGTGTCACTCAGGGCTATCAGAACATTCGCCATCTCGTTATCGTCGACGGAAGATATTTTGATCCCGACGACATGGCGAAGCACAACAAGGTCTGCCTGGTTACTCAGGAGCTTGCCAAAAAAGTGTTTGGGAATCGAAGCCCCGTCGGCGAGTCGATTCGTTTAGGCGAACTGTCATTTTCGGTCATCGCCGTTTTTCGTGAAAAAGTTGACACCTTCGGTCTCTCTGAAATTCAGCAAAATTCCGTCGTAATTCCTTTCCCATTGATGTCCTATTACACCGGCGAGGATTTTGCCAGCACGCTTTACGTTCAAATGTCGACCGTTGACCAGGTTGAACCCGCCACCGCGCGCGTCGAGCAGGTTCTTATCGGACGGCATCCTCCGGGAGCGGCCTTTGTCGTGCAAAACCTGAACGGTATTCTCGATCTGGCCAAGGGTATTTCCACCGCCCTCACAGTCTCGTTGCTGATTATCGCGGTGATCGCTCTTATCATCAGCGGGGTTGGGATCATGAACATCATGCTGGTCACAGTCAGAGAGCGCACGCGCGAAATCGGAATCCGCCGCGCGATCGGCGCCCGAAAAAGCGAAATCCTCCAACAGTTCCTATTGGAGTCATCATTAATTAGTGGAGTCGGCGCGATTCTGGGCGTCCTGGTGGGATTAAGTATTCCGGTTCTCGTGCAGCCATTGCTGCCCGGAAATCTGCGCGTGCCCGTTCCGTGGGAAGCCGTGGCCGCCGCGTTGGCCGTCTCTTGTTTGACCGGAACTTTTTTTGGCTACCTTCCGGCGAGCAAAGCCGCCGCATTGCAGCCGACTGAATCGCTGCGCTACGAATAGCGCGGCCAAAATTTTCATCACTTCATCTTCACGAAGGAGCGCCACTCACATGAAATCAATCCGCCGCGGTCTTCTTGCATCCGTCGCCTTAATTTCACTCACTTCGATTGCAGCCGCCCAACAAACCCAAACTCCTCCCGTCGCTCATCTCACGCTGAAGAGCGCCGTGGATCAAGCCGTGCGCAACAGCCGTGACGTTCAGTTGGCGAAGCTCGAAGCCACCCTCGGCGACAAAACCGCCGCCGTTGATCGCTCCGTCTTCGGCCCCAATTTGTATACCGGCACAGGATTTGCCTACACCAGCGGATTTCCTCTCGCGCCCGGTGGCGGTGTGCCCGCGATTTTCACACTTTCGTACCAGCAGTCTATCTTCAACCCGTTAGCCAAGGGAACTCAGCGTGCCGACGAGGCCCGCGCCAGAGCGTTGAAAGCAAACATAGATAACGTGCGCGATACCATTACAATGCGCGCTGCGAGCGTCTATCTCGAGCTGACCAAAGTCCGGCATTCGCTGGAGGTGCTCCACAACGAGCATGACGGCACGCAGAAGCAAAGCGAGTTGATCCGCGACCGCATCGCCGCCGGATACGAGTTACCCATCGAGCAGACGAAAGCCCTTCTGCGAGGCGCGCACATCGATCAATACATCACGGATGACGAAGCCCGGCAGGATTCCCTCGAAAATGATCTAAGAGATTTGCTCGGCTTGCTTCCGGATCAGCCGCTCGATCTTGCCGTTGAAGATTTGCCTCCATCCGTGGAGCAACCCGTTGCCGTACTGGTAGCGGAAGCAATTGCCAGCAGCTCTGATATTCGCCAGGCGGAATCCGAGCAGCAAGCGAAAATGGATATTTTGAAAGGAACGAGAAATAGCCGCTGGCCCACCATCGATTTGGTCGGCAGCTACAGTGTGTTGAGCAATACGAACCATTACACGGAATTCTTCAATAAATTTGAGCGCAACAACGTGAACTTTGGAATCCAGGCGTCCGTTCCCGTTTACGCTGCGCGCGCCTCCGCTACAATCGCCGAAGCTAAGGCCAACGTCAGCGTCGCCGAGGTCGAAGCCCAAACAAAACGCAGCGAAGTCGCGCGCAAGGTTCGCGGTCAGGCGTATCTGGTGCGTCGCTGGGAACAGGCTCGCACTGTTGCGCGCCTGGACTTAGATCTCGCCCAGCAAAACTTGAAGGTACTTCAGGCGCAATTCGATGAAGGACGCGCCACCCGCAGCGACCTCGAACAGGCCCATCTGGATGAAAGTGACAAATGGCGCGCATTTTTCGATGCGGATTATCAGCGTCAGGTGGCGGAATTGGCACTTCTTCAGCTCACCGGCCAGATTGGCAAGGTACTGAACTAAGGTGTCGTAAAAGAAACCATCGCGAAAAGTATCTTTCTTCTGCTATTCTTGCATCTAAGATTGCAGGTACAATTAACTACAAATCTGAATTGTGCGTTTTCTCGGCCGGGGGCCTTCCTCTTGGAGGGCATCAAAACCAGCGGAAAGAGAATCTAACTCACGACTATGCCCGACGTGATGAAAACTTTACTATTGAATCCGCCAAGCTTTGAAAAGTTTGATGGCGGTGCCAGCTCTCGCTGGCCGGTTACGCGTGAAATTGAATCCTATTGGTATCCCGTCTGGCTCACCTTTGCGACGGGCATGATTCCCGGCGCGCGTCTGCTGGACGCATCTCCTGCGAAAGTCAGCAAAGCGCAGACCGTTGAAATTGCGCGTGACTACGAATTTATGGTGGTCTTCACTTCCACCGTCGGATTTGAAAGCGATCTCGAGCTGCTCCGCCAGATCAAAGAAAAGAATCCCGGATTGAAAGTGGCCTTCGTCGGGCCGCACGTGCAGAACCGTCCTGACGAAAGTCTGAAAGCCAGCGAAGATATTGATTTCATCGTGCGCGGTGAATTTGATCACGCCGTTGTGGAATTTGCGCAGGGCAAACCGCTCGATCAGATCCTCGGCATCAGCTATCGCAAGGACGGCAAGATTCTTGCCACCGGCTCGCGTCCTCAGCTTCACACCGAGGAATTGGACGCTCTGCCCTTCGCGATGGACGTTTACGCGAAGAATTTGAAAATTGAAAATTACCGCGTTCCTTTCCTGCTGCATCCATTCGCATCCATTTACACCACGCGCGGCTGCCCCGCTCTTTGCACATTCTGCCAGTGGCCTCAAACAATTTCCGGCCACGCCTGGCGCGTGCGTTCCACTGAAAATGTGGCGCGGGAAATCAAAGCTGGCCTGGAACACTTTCCGCAGCTGAAAGAATTTTTCTTTGACGATGACACCTTCAACATCCGCAAAGACCGTGTCCTCGACATCTGCCAGAAATTTAAGCCGCTGAAATTCCAGTGGTCATGCAACGCCCGCGTTCACAGCGATTATGAAACTCTGAAAGCTATGGCCGACGCAGGCGCGCGGCTCTTCATCGTCGGATTTGAATCCGGCGACGATCAGATCCTGAAGAACATCAAGAAGGGCGCCACCGTCGAAATGGCCCGCACCTTCATGAAGAATTGCAAGAAGGTCGGCATTAAAGTTCACGGCGATTTCATCATCGGATTGCCCGGCGAAACTAAAGACACAATCCAGAAGACCATCGATTTCGCCAAAGAACTTGATTGCGACACCATTCAGGCTTCGCTCGCACACGCGTTCCCCGGCACGGAACTGTACACATATCTTTCCACGAACAATTTCCTGTCCGCCGAAGCGCTTACGACTTCCGGCGGCCATCAGCTTCCGCACATTGAATATCCGCATCTTTCGCAACAGGAAATGATGACGGGCGTCAGCCGTTTCTACGACGAATATTATTTCCGTCCGAAAGTTGCGTGGCGAATTATGAAGAACGCCATGTGGGATGCAGGCGCGCGCAAACGCTTGTATCAGGAATCCGTGGCTTTCTTGAAGTTGCGCAAAGAACGCAAGAAGTGGGCCGATCGCGCGCCGGACAGCAAAGTAATCGCACCGAAAGTGGATGGCGGCCCAACTCCTTTGGAGCAAGTTTAGACGCTGCCCATGCGTCTTCGGAGATGAGCCTCCGCCGCAAAACTTACGTGCTGCTTGCCGCCCGCGTTTGCTTCAACGCGCTGGGTGATATCTCTCTCAGCCGTGGTATGAAAAACCTCGGTGCCGTCAGCTTCTCGTCGCCCGGCATCCTCTGGGTTACTTTCCTCCACGTAATTTCCAACGGCATGATCTGGCTCGGTATCGCGTCTATGCTCGCGTTTTTCTTCTGCCATCTTCTGCTTTTTTCCTGGGCGGATTACAGCTATGTGATGCCCACCACTGCGGCCAATTACGTTGTCGTGCCTTTGCTCGGGCTTCTTCTCCTACACGAAACAGTCGGCTTCACTCTCTGGCTGGGTATCGCAATTATTTCCGTCGGCGTAATTTTGGTTGGCTGGTCCGAGCCACAGACGCGGGAGGCGACCTAGCCCGTGCGCACCGCGATCGTTCTCGCCATTGTAATTTTCTCCGGAACCATCGGAGATATTCTTGTTTCGCGAACGATGAAGCGCATCGGCGAAGTAAAGGATTTTTCACCACGCGCCCTGTTCCGAGTCGGAATTCAAGTGGTGCGCAGTCCACTTTTTTGGTCGGGCATTCTACTGGCAGCCATCGCGTTTTTCTCCTTCCTCGCGCTGCTTTCCTGGGCACCGGTTAGTTTCGTCGTTCCAGCCACCGCGCTCGGATATGTCGTAGGCACCGTGGCCGCCCGATTCGTGCTCGGCGAAATGGTAGGTCTCACGCGCTGGGTTGGAGTGGTTTTGCTTTGTGTTGGCGTGGCTGTAGCCTCATTCAGTGGAGTCGGCCGGGAATTGGCTCCGCATTCAGTATTTAGAACGTTGCGATGGATCGTTCTCACGCTTGCCTGCGCTCCATTTTTCTACTACTTTCTCGGAATTTATTCCGCGCGGAAATTCTTTCTCAGGCAGCGCCGCAGAGGCCCGTACCCAATGGACTTCACGCCGCCCATCAGCATTCTGAAGCCTGTCCGCGGCACCGATCGCGGCGCATACGATAATTACGCCAGCTTCTGCCGTCTGGATTATCCCGAATACGAAATGGTTTTCGTAGTGCAAGACGATGAAGACCCGGCCATTCCCGTAATTCAAAAAGTGATGGCCGATTTTCCGCGGACGAAAATCCGGATGCTCGTCGGCGCGGAAGATCTCGGCTACAGCAATAAAGTCTGCAAAATGGTGCGCCTCGTCCGCGAAGCGCGCTACGATCTTTTCGTCCTCAGCGATAGCGACGTCCGCGTCGAGCCTGACTATCTCCGAATGGTCGTCGAAAATTTCAAAGATCCCGCGGTCGGCGCGGTCACTTCCGTTTTCAGAGGCATTGAAGAAGGCAACTTTGGCTCGCAACTCGATTGCCTCGGTGCATCCATTGAGTTCTGCGGTGGCGCGCTTGTTGCCAATCAACTGGAAGGAGTTCTTTTTGCTCACGGCGCCACCATGGCTGCCCGCAAAGAAACTCTTGCGCGCATCGGGGGCTTTGAAGCGCTGGTCAACAATCACTCCGACGATTTCGAATTCGGCAACCGCATCGCAAAGCTCGGATATCGCGTGGAAATTGCGCGCAAGCCTGTCAACATGGTTTCCGGACCCGAAGGTCTGGGCGAATATTTGCGTCATGAATTGCGCTGGGCCATCGGACTTCGCCATGTTCGCCCCGGTGGTCACGCAGGATTGTTGTTCACGCAAGGTTTGCCGTGGGCGATCCTGGCGGGGCTAATTGCGCCGACTCGCACAATTGCCGCAGCATTTCTGCTCGCGTATATTGTGATTCGGTTTCTTCATGTCTGGACGATTGGAGTTTGGGGCTTGAACGATCGTATCGTGCGGAAAAAATTCTGGTTGATGCCTGTCCGTGATTTCTTCGCATTTCCAGTGTGGGTCTGCAGCTTCTTCACCAACCGCATTCAATGGCGCGGCGCGCAATTCACAATTCGTAAAGGCATTCTGATTCCTGTCCAGCCGCCTCCCGCGCGCGGTTGACTCAATTGCATTTCATGAATAAAGTATAGATTCCGCTGGTGAGGCACTCTATCGTGCCTGCAATTTCGGCGGATTTTTTGTCTCCCTCGGCTGGGAGGTCGTACAATCGGCAGTACATCAGATTCTGAATCTGATTATCCTGGTTCGAGTCCAGGCCTCCCAGCCAAATTTATGTAGCATAGACATTCCTGCTTCCCCTGAGCTCCGATGGGTTTGTGCGCTG
>DATBYL010000400.1:0-9567 GCA_036513735.1 Candidatus Acidiferrales bacterium | reverse complement strand
CGCTGCGCCTCTTAGTAAGTAACAGCTTACGTTCGCCGCGAATGCGCCCGGAATCAGTTCTAGCGCGGCTTCATCACAAATTCTTCGACCAACATTTTCGCCAGTCGCGCAGAGTCATGTCGCACCACCGCATGTTCTTCGAGCAAATTTCCGTCGACGCAACGCAGGCCCAGCTTCTTAAGCTCGCTTACATCCGCTACAACCTGCTCCGCGCCCTGCGCGCTGTAACGCTTGGCCACTTCCGGCGAGACTGCCTGCTGATTGATGAGCACACAATCGAACAGCGGGCGCTTGGTGTGCCGATAAATTGCGCGAACGTGATCCGCCACGCTCATTCCGTCAGTTTCACCGGGCTGCGTCATCAGGTTCGGAATATAAACGCGAACCGCTTTTGATTTCGCAATCGCTTCCGCAACTCCGGCCACTAGCAAATTCGGAATCACGCTGGTGTAAAGCGAGCCCGGCCCGAGAAGGATCACGCCGGCGTTTTCAATGGCGTTCATTACGTCCGGCAGCGGCTTCACTCGACGGGGATTCAGGCTCACTCGTCTGATGCGCCCGCGCACCTTAGCGATTCGCGTCTCACCTTTCACCACGCGTCCGCCATACATCAGCGCTTCGAGCGAAACATTCTGAACTGTCGCTGGATAAATTCTGCCGCGGATGGCGAGCACTTGGCCGCTTACTCGGACTGCTTCCGCAAAATCTCCGGTCACGTTGCTGAGAGCGGTTAAGAATAAATTGCCGAAACTGTGGCCGCCCAATCCGCGGCCGGATGGGAATCGATACTGGAATAAACGGCTTAATCGCGCTTCGTCATCCGCCAGCGCTACCAGACAACTCCGAATATCGCCGGGCGGCAGAATGCTGTACTCGCGCCGCAAACGCCCAGAGCTTCCGCCATCGTCCGTCACGGTAACAATCGCCGCCAAATCCGTGATCGGATATTCGCCGCCGTCCCAAAGCGGCGGCGCAACATATTGTTTTAATCCGCGCAGGACGGAAGAAAGGCCCGTGCCTCCGCCGACAGCGACAACGCGCCCGGCATTCGCATCAATTTTTTCGGGGATTGGATTCTTGCCCGTCACTTCGAGTCTTTTGTTTGGAAACTCGTTCTTCGCCAGCGTTTCGCTACCCGCCCGCGCCTTCGCGTTCCGGATAGAGCAGTTCCGTGAATCGGGGATCTTCCTGCAAGAAAGCGAAATCTTCGTCGTTGCGCGCGTGGTAGCGATTTTCCGGTTTCAGTTCAATCGCCAGTTTCAAATTTTCCATTGCCGCTTCGGCTTCGCCCGTCAAACAATCCAGCGCCGCCATTGCGTAAACAATGTAATCCGCTTTCGGAGACATTTTTCTTGCGCGTCCCAAATGTTCGCGCGCTTCGTCCCAGCGGCCGTGATTCATCATGGCAACGCCATGTTGATAATGATCTTCCGCGCTGCGCATGGACGCGTCCGGCGTTCTGCTGATGCGTTGCTCTGTTACGCGTAAATGAACGAGCCCACGCTCGGCCAATTCTTTGCTGGGACCGATAATCACTTTTTCCAAAAGTTCTTTTGCTTTGCCAAATTTTTGTGCTTGGAAATTTCGCAGCGCTTCTTCGTAAGTTTTCAGTTGCGCTTGAATCAGCGGGTCCACCAGATTGATTGGCGGAGACTTCGCGGCAGCCTTCTTAACTGGCTTCTTTTTCAATAGCTTGGAGCGTTGCGCTGCACCGGTCCTCATGCGTGCGGACCGCCGTTTGGCGGGCTTTTTCGAGCGTGACATATCGTGCATGCTAACAGACACCCCCTTTGGGGTCAAACCCGCCAAATATGGCCATTTCGCGTCCAAGGGCGTGTCCACTTACATACCCCGGCTCCCAAATGTTAGCTTCTCGAAACGCTTTCGCGCTTGCTCATTGGCCCCTTCGCACCCGTGTGTTATAAATCGTATCGGAGACTGGACGATTCGTGCCCTTTATCAACTTTCCTGCTCGTGAGATTAACTGCAAGCTGGTCTATTACGGCCCAGGCCTTGGCGGAAAAACCGCCAACCTGCAGTGGATCTACGAAAATACCGGCGCCAATCAAAAAGGGAAGATGATTTCGCTCGCCACGGAAACGGATCGCACGCTGTTCTTCGATTTTCTTCCGCTCGATCTCGGTACTGTCCGCGGATTCAAAACGCGACTGCATCTTTACACCGTTCCCGGTCAGGTTTTTTACGAAGCCAGCCGAAAATTAATTTTGAAGGGCGCGGATGGAGTTGTGTTCGTGGCCGATTCGCAGGAAGAAAGATTGGACGCGAATCTGGAAACGCTCGATAACCTGCAGGAACATTTGAAGGAGCACAATCTTTCGTTTGAAACAATTCCGTACTTGTTGCAACTGAACAAGCGCGATCTGCCGCATATTCTTTCCGTGGAAGAACTGAAAGAAAAACTTCAGCGCAAGGGCGAGCCGATTATTGAAGCGACCGCGATTAATGGCGGCGGAGTTTTTGAGACGCTGAAGGAAGTTGCGAAGCTGGTGCTGGGAGAATTGCGGAAGACGGCGTAGTGCGTTACCAATCCTTGACATTTCATTTACCGCTCAAATAGGATGCCCGCCAACAGTCACCGCGTTTGTCTTACGCAAGCGAGACTGTTCGAGGGTGCTCCTATGCGATCCATTCGGAAAATAAAATTTTCTAAATTTAATTTTGGCAAATCTGCGCTGATTAATCGCGCGGCCGTGTTCGCGCTCGGCGCACTCGTGATTTTCGGTGGCTGCGGAAAATCGAATACGCCCGCGCCTGAGACTAAGTCAGCCGCTGCGCCAACGCCGGCTCCGGCGGCGCCTGCGCCAGCACCTGCCGCGGCGCCAGTTGTAAACGCGGACGGTTCGTCTGCTGACACAACCGCGAAACTTGCCGCGGCGGACTGGGCCGTGAAGCAGGACCAAATTAAGAATGATCCGAACGGCGAGTGGGCAATTCTCGCTACCGCATCTTCTAGTTACAATGACGCGCAGGCCCAGGCACCCTGGTCGCCCAATCAGGCAACGGGTCTGCCCAACGTTGAAAAATATGGAGACGACGGAAAAGCCTGGACGTCGAAAGATCCGGACGCCGGCATTGAATGGCTGGACCTGAAATATCCGAAAGCAGTTCACGCGACGGAAGCGCGCATTCGCGAGTCATGCGGCTCGGGCGCGATCATTAAAGTTGAATTGTTCGATGAAAGTGGAACTGCTCATGTCGTTTGGGCGGGAAATGATCCGACCACGGGGCTGAATTATTTGATGGTGAAATTTCCGAAGACGGCGTTTAAGAGCGACCACATGAAAATTACGCTGGCGACGAATGTGATTCCTGGATGGAATGAGATTGACGCGGCGCAATTGGTGGGGACGGATCAGTAGGGGCACTTGGGAAAGAACATTCTCAACTTCGCGTAAGTTGAAAAATCACGCTCGTAGAATCTAATAGAGTTGGAACGCCATTTGGAAGGGAACTCGCGTCGGTACGGGATGGCCCTCGCTATCCACGCTGGGCTCGAACTTCCAATCGAGCAGAGCGGTAATTGAGGCCCTGGAATTGCCGGCGGCGCCGCCGCCTGCCGCGCGCCACAAATCGCGCTAGCAATCAGCAAGCATCCCACCGCGAAAATGAACCGACCGATCATCCACATCCTCCAACAATTCGCGCCAGAGTGTACTCGCTATTTCAATTCGGTTTCTTTTCCACTTTTTTCACCGGAATGCCTTCGATCTTGAATGGAATATCCAGTTCCATTTGCGCGGCAACGGGCGAATCCTTCGCGTCATGCGCGGGAGAAAATTTCCAGCCGAGAACCGCGTCAATGGCCAGCGTATCCAATCCATGCCCCGCCGGACTCACCACAAAAATATCGTAGAGCGTTCCGTCCGAAAGAACTGTGACCAATAAGCGAGAGCTGCCCTGAAAATTTTCGGTGCGAAGTTCCGGCGGAATCGCCGGCATCGGACATGCCAGACATTTCGGACCCGTAACTCCATCTACTCCCGCGGATGCGACGGGAACACTCAGAGTCGGCTCAAAATCCTTGCCTGCGTCCGCGAATTCTTCCGGAGTCAATGTGAGCGGCGCGTCAATCGTTACGCTATCCACGCACACGCCGGTTGTGCACACAAATAATTCCGCCACAAGTTTCGGCGGGATTCCTGAAGTCATATGAATTCGCGCGGTGGCGTATCCGTCGGCGTGCATGCGCTTCGCAATCCAACCGCCAACCGAGTTGCTGTAGAGCATCTCGTCGGCTACGCGATTTGTGTGGAGCACATCGCGAATTGCGTCTTCATCGGGCACCTTCACTCCAGCGGACTGTTTCGCGAGTGAATCGCTCAACAGTCCGCGCAAACGAATGCCCAGTTCCGTGATCCTTCGATCGGGCCCTGAAAGGCCGACGACGACAACGCCTGACATGCTGCGCGCCGCAATTTCGGCCGCCAATTTTCCGGCAACAAAATCCATCGCGGGGCCGGTTGGCATCGGCGGAGTTACGATCACCACGGGAGCAGTCGGCGCGGCCGGCTGAGCAGGAGGTTTGTTCAACGGAATTGCGATTTGCGCGCGGCATGCGCCGGAAAAAAATAATACGGCTAGGATTGCCGCGGCAGCGCGCATCTGGACTCTGGAAAAAATATTTCGAGCCATAGAAATTTCCACCACCGCCGCTATCTGGTCTTAAAAGAAACGTTCACGTTGAAATGCGTTGCCACGGGATTGCCCAGCGCATCCAGCGCTGGCTCGTATTTCCATCTCAGCACGGCGTCAACTGCCGCGCCGTCCATACCGTATCCCTGCGGGCCCACGATGAAAAGGTCATTGGTCGTTCCGTCCTTTTCCACGGTAACAATCATGTCCACGGTGCCGCGTATATCCTGCCTGTGCGCTTCCTCCGGATATCGCGGCTCGGGGCAGGAAATACATCGGGGATTTGTGGCGCCGTTCTGTCCCGCGTCAACGGCTATCGACGGCAGCGTTGATTTGAAATCCCTTCCGCCGGCGAGAAACTCTTTTGTTGTCAATGCGATTTCCGTCACGATGGGAATACCCATCGGCGAACAAGATTGGATGCCACATTTGAAAATTTCAATCTTTGCAGGCGAGGGGCCAGATGTCGGAATCTCGAAATGCGCTGATACGTAACCGTCGGCGTGCATGCGCGTCGCGATCCATTCGCCCAGGGACGTGTTAAACACCATCGCTTCAGAAACGCGGTTCTGCTTCAGCATCGCGCCAATTTCCGCGCGGCCAATCACTTTCACCGTGGGCACTTCCTTCGCCAGTGAATCACTCACTTCGTCGCGGAGCATCGTTCCCAGATCCGTCACTCGTTTTCCGGGACCCGAAAATCCCACGACCACGATGGTCCTCATTTTGCTTTTGGAAATTGGCCCAACCAGTTTTGCGGTGAGCACGCGCACCGCCGCGGACGTGTCTGCTGGAGCTTGCTTCGCTCCGCAGGCGGCAGAAACGAGCAGCAAGCAACCGAGGGTGTAAGTGATTCGGCGTAACATCGGTATCCTCCGTTGGTTCGAGCGAGACTTTACCAGAGTCAAACGTCACCGCGAATAGGTTTATTGCGCCAAATTGCGGACGACTAATGGCGGAGAACCCACAGCATCTGTCAGTACAACTGAAAGAGCGTTTCAACGGGAACACGCACTGCCATCGCTTTGCCATCTGCGTCCAATGCCGGCTTAAATTTCCACTTCTGCAAAATTGTTTCGAGCGAACTCGCGGTTAATCCATATCTCGCCGATTTTATAATCGCAATATCACCGGCCGTGCCGTCAGGAAATACTGTTAAGTCCATCTCCACCATCTCGTTTGTAGCTCGCTCTTTGCGGCCCGCTTGTGTATATTGCGGTGTGGGGCATGAAATGCACGAGGGCTGACGATCCGGCGGTAACTGCTTATATTCCTCTCTTGTGTACGTCTCCTTATTCCAATCCGAATCAATCGCGCGGAATCCATTCAAATACTCATCAGCACTCAGATCAATTGTGGTGTTGCTTGCTTCCAAAAACTTTCCATCGTCCTTGTCTGTCCCGTAGAGTATGGCTTCAACGTCCGCCTCTGCGTTCGACACTTTCAGAAACTTAAGCAAGACGTATCCGCCGGCTCCGACTTTTGCGGCAATCCAATTTGCAAGCGCATCAGACACCACCATCACATCCGACACTCTGTTCTTTTTGACGAAATCACGGAGCTGTCCGCGCTCGCCAACCTGAAATTCTTTCGATTGTCTCGCCAACGCCGCGCTAAATTTGTCGCCGAGCTCCAATCCAAACTGCGTTGGCTCGTCGGCCTTTGGACCCGCTACGCCGATCACGATTACATTCTTCAAATGCTTCTTTTCAATTTGCTGCGCAATGAACGCGGCAAGCCCTTCAAATGACGGCATGGGAGTCGGCGTGTGGTCAACCAACGGAATTCCCGGTTGATGCTGTGCCGAACTCACCGCACCAATCGGCGTCTGCTGCGCGCCGCAAACGGCGCTCAGAAGCAGAATTAAGCACATTGCAGAAACAACTCGACGCGTCACCACGCCCTCACAAAATCTCGACGCATCATACCAGCGTCAATTATCTTCGCGTTAATGTTTCGTGCCGGCGCTGCATGCCCGTGATAGCACCGGCACTCCTGTTTGTCCTGAGGTACTCGAAGGGCCGGTGCGCTTTCCGCCAACCGGCCAGGCGTAAAGGATGTCCGGATAACACTCCGCGGCGCACGCAAAACTTCGCAAATCCCGTTCGAATATGATTCGAAAGTTTTCCGTGGCGCATATTTAGTACTAGGTACTATTATTTAGTTGATTAACGTGTCCGGCCGCGCTACCCTGAATAGCAGACTTGGACGATCCATTGAAGTAGCCGTTCACATCGATCGACTCACTTCAAAAGTGGCTTTCTCCCCGCCTGCAACGACTCAAGAATCGGTCGGTTTTGTGACAGCGTATAAGAGCATTAAAACAGACGACTTGCAGCCGACTCCTCTCGTCTGGAAATAAGTCCCTTGTTTTTATATTCATGCGACGATGAACCGACCTAACTCCTTTGTTTTGACATTGATGCGCAAAACAGGGGGAAGGGGGTACCCTAGGCATACACCGGCCACATGCCTGACGAAACAGACCGGGGCATGGCTGACACTTTTTGTGAGTGGTGGCGGCGCGGGCCTGAATATTTTATTGCTTCAAGAGGCGTTCCGGCGTGACTATGGGCGGAAGTTGGAGGCTGCGGCATTGCTTGCGCGCGGATCGCTTATGAAAAAGGTTTTCAAATGGATTTTGCTTATTCTGGTTGTTGGTTTTGTGGTGGCGCAATTCTTTCAGGTGGTGCGAACGAATCCGCCATTCACCGCGACTCAGACGATCGAAAACATCGTCAACGTGCCAGAGGATGTTCACGCTACTTTGACGCGCGCTTGCGGCGCCTGCCACTCGAATCAAACGGAGTGGCCGTGGTATTCACACGTGGCGCCAACTTCGTGGTTTGTCGTCGACCATGTGGATCAGGGGCGCAGACGAATTAATTTTTCCGCCTGGGTAAGGCCGGGGCACGAACCGCAGGATTCGATCGATCGTTTGAAGGCGATGTGCAGAGAAGTGCAGTCGGGCGGGATGCCGCTCACGTCATTTGAAATTATGCACTGGCATTCGTGGCTTTCGGTGGATGACGTAAAACAGATATGCGATTGGTCAACCGCTGAACAGAAGCGGCTTGGCGGAAACGCGAGCGGAAATTAAAAGCGATAATTAAAGGTAAACCGGGCGAACGGAAGCTAATTTGACTGGCGCTCTGGCGACGCGTCGTACTTATGCTTCAGCCAGTCCGCGGGCGGAGTGAAATCCACTCCCCAGAAATGCGGCGCGGGCGAAAGAAATTCCACGCCGACGCGCTGGCCTTTTTCCACGTCGTCGCCGATGAAAACGACGCGGCATTCCTGATCTTCCTGCGTGAAGGGGTTGGAAAGCACCACCATCGCGCCGATGGCCAATTCCGCTTTCAGATAGAGCAGCGCGCCGTGCGCGTTGATCACGATTGTTTGGCAGGACTCGCGGAATTTGCGGCCCATCGCGTTCTTGCCTTCAGCAGAAACGGTGACGCGCTTGAATACGCGCGAACTGCGTCGAGGAGTTTCCAGTAGGACTTCGCTCATAATGAGAACATGTTGGCGGAAGCGAATGGGCAGGTCAACGGTACCGGCGCGAATCAGTTCCAATGTGAAACGGGCCATTAGTACAGGTGGATCGAGGGCGCGATTGTTATTCGCGATCGTTATTGTTGACGCGCTATATGGTTACTCTGTGGGAACTTGCGGCGCGCCGAAGTCGGGAGTATCAATATGGAGCGAATTTTCACTGACGCAAACCGCGGCACGCAGCATCAACACATCGGCGTATCGACACATCGACAAAAATTTCGGAGGGGTGAATGAGTTCGACGCAAACTGGAGTCGGGAAATATATCGACGATCACAAAGATGCTCATCTGAAAGAATTGTGCGAGCTGCTGCGAATTCCAAGCGTCAGCACGAAGACGGAGCGAAAGCCCGATATCGAACGCGCCGCAAATTGGGTGGCGGAAAAATTGCGCAAAGTTGGAATTTCCAAAGTGGAAGTGATTCCGACCAAGGGACATCCGCTGGTGTATGGCGAATCGCTGGGCGCGCCGGGAAAACCGACGGTACTTTTTTACGGACACTATGACGTGCAGCCCGCCGAGCCGCTGGAATTGTGGACGACTCCCGCATTTGAACCGACGGTGCGCGGCGGAAATTTATTTGGGCGCGGTACAGCGGACGACAAAGGACAGGTTCACATTCATCTGGCGGCGCTGGAGTCCATTTTCGCGACGGAAGGAAAATTGCCGATCAATATAAAAGTGCTGATCGAAGGCGAAGAAGAAGTCGGCAGCGCAAATCTTTGGGATTTTGTGCAGAACAATAAAGCGCGGCTGCAAGCTGATGCGCTCATTGTTTCCGATACTTCGATGCTTGCGCCGGGAGTTCCTTCCGTCACCTATGGTTTGCGCGGATTGGTCTACTACGAGGTCGAAATCACCGGGCCGGCACAGGATTTGCACTCGGGAGTTTTTGGCGGCGCCGCGCCAAATCCGCTGACGATTTTGTGCGAGCTATTTGCGAAAATGCACGACAAGAATTTCCGCGTCACCGTGCCGGGATTTTACGATGACGTGGCAAAGCTGAGCGCGGCGGAAAGAAAATCGCTGGCGAAGCTGCCATTCAAACCGAAGGATTTCCTGAAGACAGTTGGATCGCCGGGGCTGGCGGGCGAAAAAGGATTTTCCGTGGCGGAGCAGGTGTGGTGCCGTCCGACTTTGGAGTTGAATGGAATTTGGGGCGGATACATGGGCGAAGGATCGAAGACGGTAATTCCTTCGCAGGCGCATGCGAAATTTTCTTGCCGACTGGTGCCGAATCAATCGCCAGAAAAAATCACGAAGCAGGTCGAGAAGTATATTCGCAAATTGCTGCCGAAAACTGTGACATTTAAATTCACCGTGCACAGCACCGGCAAACCGTGGGTCGCTCCATTCA
>DATBYL010000399.1:0-12099 GCA_036513735.1 Candidatus Acidiferrales bacterium | reverse complement strand
CGTCAGGTCTGGAATGCGAAAATAAACTTCCGAGATCGAATCCGGATCCTGATTCGCGCGGCAGCGCTGATAGTTCGGAGTCTGCGCCAAAGAATCGCTGGACGCTGAATGCGAACCGAGCCGAGAAATTAAATCCTGTATCACTTTCTCCTGATTCGACCACACGAAATAATTTCCCAGTCGCGCCACCAAGGAAGTGTTATTCGGGCCCGCAAATTTTTCGATCCCGACGCCGGAGAAATCAGAGTGCGTATGCGTAACATCCTTGGAAACATTTGCGGTCATCAGTCTGAACAGCAAATCGAATTGCACGGTTTTTCCGGTCACGTCAAGAATCGCAAACATGCCGCCGGCATTCAGAAATTGTTTAGAAGTGGGCGTGCCGCTTTTCGTCAGCGACGCCATGTCGATCGCCCCGGAAAAGCCGAACATCATCGGACTCTTCAAAATGGCGAATATTTGATCCGTTTGCGCCGGCGTGAATTTCATCGGCTGGCCATTCACTTTCCAGTCCGCGTGACGAATTAGGTACGCGATGCCTTGCTGGCGAAAATCCGCGAACTCCGGCGAATTCCAGGATTGCACCATGGGATTTCCGGCATACGCGGTTTCCGCGTGCGCTGTTCCGCGAGAAAATACAAAGAAGGAAGTATCCGCCGGCAAAATTCCCGGACCAAATTCCTGAGCGGCCGCAGGAAGCACGGCGAAAGTCAGCAATAGAATCAACGCGGCGAAACGCGAGCGAGTGAACATTCATAATCTCCGTTGTTTCAGGACTAAATTGTACAGAAATAAATTGTAATTCATTCCCGTGTTTTCCGATTTTCGTAAACCGCGGCGAGTTCCTAATATGCAAAAAGAAAGGCTCCATTCTGCGCGCCCACTTTAGACGCATCGGACGGAGCCTTCCAAATCTTGCAGCGCGATAAATTTAATTCAATCTTACTTCGCCGGCGTCGCTGCCGAAGCCGTATCTTTCGGCGTCGACAGATACCCGCTGATCTTGTCCTTGCTCACGTCATTGACCACTAACTCATAGGGCGCGCGCGCACCGTTCACGCGGAACTGCATCAGCTCGTCGAGAGTTTTATCTTTCTTCTCAATTTGCTTGTCGTCGACCACCATGATCACCGTGTAGCGATAGTGTTTTGAATCCACCTTCGTGAGTTGCAACTGAATCGGTCCCACCTTTTGCGGACTCTTTGTTTTCCCCAGCGAGAACTCGAAAATATTTCGCTCGCCCAGCCGTTTCAACTCTTCCACCTCTTCGTGATTCTTGGCGATCAGTCCGCCTTGATTCGTCACGTCGCCGATGGCGGTCGTCAGTTGGCCCTTGGTAGCTTCCAAGTCTTTCTTCGTGGCGTCAAGGTCGGTCTTCGTGCCGGCCACGTCGCCGGATACCGCTGAAATCTTGGCGTCGCTTTCTTTTTGCACCTGGCCGATTTGCGAAGTCAGCTTATTGTCGCTGGCCTTTTGATCGATTTGAATTTGCTGCGCTAAACTGTGCGCCCGCGCAACTTCCGCATCTGTCAAATTCACGTGGCGGGACGTAACTTCCAACTGTCCGCGCAATTCCGCGATCCGTCCATTCGCCTGATCCAGACGCGCCGAAAGTTGATTCGCCGACTCCTGGGATTTGGCGATGTCGGAATTAAATTGCGTGCGCGCGGTGTATCCGGCCCACGCAAGATAGCCGATTCCCGCCAGCAGAATCACAAATACAAAATAAATCCAGCGCGGCAGCGACGGCGGTTGCGGGTTATCAGGCAAACTCGTGCTCGGCGAAATGCTCATCTTTCCTCCATGTGCCCGGGTATCGCGAACAAGAACGTGGGCATCGTCCGGGCGTGTCCGATATGATTATCACTGAGGTCAATAGGGTTGTCTACGTCCACGGTAACTGCTGTTGACTCACTACCATCGCCGAATCAACGTCACCGCTTGTGTGGCCAACGCGCCTCTACTGTGGTCGTCAGCCCGCCGCGCGGAGTGAATTCCCCTCGCACCACGCACCACACCGGCTTCGTCGCCGCCATAATATCCTTCAACATGCGGTTCACAGCATTCTCATAAAATATTCCCAAATTTCTGTATCCCAGTAAATAAAGTTTCAACGACTTCAATTCCAAACAAGATTTCCGCGGCTCATACTCAATCAGAATCGTCCCATAATCCGGCATCCCCGTCTTCGGACAAACCGAACTGTATTCCGGAAACGTAGTCGAAATTTTGTACCCCGGAAATTGATTCGGCCAAACCTCCAGCTTCGGCAGCTTCGCGTCAATCCCTGCCCGTGCGTGCTCGTCAGAATATTCAGAAACCATCTCGTCTCTCCTATCTCCCAAACATTATTGCATGACCTCGCACCGCGCACGAGGTAGGGGCGCTGCTCGCTGCGCCCTCGTCCGAATCTTTCCGTCCCTAGCAACCATCCACTCACCACCGACTCTCGTACCCCGGTCCTCTAAATCCTTTCGTTTTCAAAGCTGCAGCGTTTGCGCCCTGCGCCCGCACTCAGAAAAAAGCCTTCTTCAATCTTGATAATCCATTCGGAGAATCGCTGAGATAGAATACTCAGTATGCGGCAAATTGTTTCTCTCGTGGCGTGCTTGGCACTCAGCGGATTCGTCTGGGCGCAAAACGAAAAGTGTCCCAGCTGTCCTTCGTTTGAGTATCAAGACGCAGAGACCCATGAGATCAAACCGCATCGAAGAACGATCCCGACCGACGGGATTGTTCAGAGCGATTGGGGAGTGACCCAACTTCGATTGACGCTGACTGTTTCGCCGGCGGGGGATGTAATCGGATCTGACGCGAAGGGAGATTCCAAGGCGCTGAAATTCTGGCCGTCGCTACAGAACGAAGTAAATGCCTGGAAATTCAAGCCGTTTGAACTGGACGGAAAGGCAATTACGGCGGAGGTGGAGGAGTATATCGATCTGGTCCCGCCGCAACGACTGCCCGCAAATCACGCGGATGTACCAGCGGTGCGACCGGACTCGAAGGTTGCGATTACTCTGCAGAGAGCTGGATGTTTTGGCAGTTGTCCCTCGTACACAGTCACGGTTGGTACGGACGGGATTATTTTCGATGGTGACGGATTTGTCGCCGCATCCGGCAAACACACCGCCCAAGCGGACGCGAATGAAGTTCGGAAACTCGCAAAGAAATTTGTCGGCGCAGATTTCTATTCAATGGACGGGAAATATGAGGCGTCGATCACTGACAATCCCAGCTATGTGCTCTCGGTCGAAATCGACGGCCGTAAGAAGGAAGTCATCGATTACGTCGGTGAGTGGGTAGGAATGCCAGCGGTTGTTTCGGAATTGGAAGATGAAGTTGATTCGTTGGCGCAAACTGAGCGATGGGTCGTCGGTAGCGACGGACTAGTTCCGGCGTTGCGAGCAGAGGAGTTCAACTTCCAGACTTATGAAGCGCAGGCCACACTAAGAGAAGCCGCGCGCCCTGGAAAGGCCCAAACAGTTCAGGAATTCTTGGAGGCAGGTGTTCCGCTCAATCCGATTTCAGCGCCCAAGCCAAGCGGTCCAAACAAGTTCATTTCTTTTGAGAACGAAGGATGGCTCCAAGCCGCAAGCGATCATGTGGATGTAATTAAAATTTTTATCCAGGCTGCGGCGAGCAACAACGATCAAAGGGATAAGAACCTTGCGCTGGTCGACGCCGCTAATTTGGGCAACCTTGAGGGTGTGTGTGCATTGATCGCTTACGGCGCTAATCCGAATGTCGATCTAGGGAAGCTGACTGTCAACGAGATCCGCAAAGGAAAGACTAGGGAGACCCCGATTGCGGGAAGCGTGCTGATTGGTGCAGCCGCGTCGGGGAATCCGGACATGGTACGCGAGATTCTCCGCTATCATCCCAATTTGGAGGCGCGAGATCGTAAGGGAAGGACAGCCATATTCAGCGCCTCGGAGTCGCGTTATCGAGATAAAGATGGCGCGCGCGCGGAATGTGTGCGGCTGCTTGTTAAGGCTGGCGCGAATGTGAACGCGAGCGACGAGGATGGCAATACTGTACTACACCTAGTTTATTACAACGAACTGGCCGAGGAACTGTTGAGGCTAGGCGCAGACGTAAACGCCCGCAATAAGGCGGGAGAAACGCCGATTTTTACGACGTTGAATGATGGCGCGATAGCCCTGTTTATTGACAATGGAGCTGATCTGACTGTTCGGAATAAGAAGGGGCTTACCGTGATAGAGGCTGCTAAAGGTCGGGGGCCCGCTCGCGAGAAGACTTTGCGCGAAGCGATTGAGAAAGTGAAAGAGCGTCAGCAATAGTCCGCGATCCTCGCCATTGCAAAATTCGTCCACGCAGCGTACCGTACCGCCAACAGAAACTTCGCCCCGGAACTTTCGATTTCCAGGCACCCACAAAAAGGAGAATTTCATGAGCACCGACGCAGCTACCTCCGCGGTAAATCCAAACAAAGCATTATGGGAAAAGGGCGACTTCACGGAGATTGCCGCTTTCATGCGCGAATCCGGCGAGGCAGTAGTAAATTCACTTGGGATTACGCCGTCAATGCAAGTTTTGGATCTCGGATGCGGAGACGGAACGACTGCCGTTCCCATGGCGCGATTAGGCGCGAACGTTTTGGGAATTGATATCGCTCGGAATTTGGTTGATGCCGGAAATAAACGAGCAGCCGCGCTCGGTCTGACCGATCTGAAATTTCAAGAGGGAGATGCGTGTAATTTACAGGGCGTCGCTGACCACTCGTTTGATTTGACGATTTCGATTTTCGGCGCGATGTTCGCTCCGAAGCCGTTTGATGTGGCGAAAGAAATGGTGCGCGTAACAAAACCGGGCGGTCGAATTGTGATGGGCAACTGGATTCCGAACGATCCGACTTCATTTGTGTCTCAGCTACTTAGAATCAGCGCGTTATTTTTGCCGCCGCCTCCGGAAGGATTTGTCAGCCCGATGACTTGGGGAGTTGACACGCACATCATCGAAAGATTTGGGCAGGCTGGTGTGCCGGAGGAAAAAATTTCGATGGTGAAGGACATCTACTCATTCATTTCGGCGGAGAAAAATCCGGCGCGATTTATTGAATTGTTGGAACGATATTACGGTCCAACAATGAATGCGTATGACGCCGCGCAGAAAAATGGCAAAGTGGATGAGCTCCACGGTCAACTTTTGGAGCTAGCCAAGGCGCAGAACAAGAGCAGTGACGGAAGCACGTCAATGCCCGCGACGTTCATGCGAGTGACGGTTTCCGTCTGAGGGGCGCGCAGCGTTCGGATTTACAGAACCACGGTAGAACATTTGCGCGGATTGAAGCGGTCCGCACGGAACCAGATTGCGAATCGTTTATTCTTGCGCGGGGAGTGATGGCGGGCCTATTCTTTAAGCGCTCATCCCCGCGGAGGAATCAGAATTGATTTGCCCGAAGTGCGAAAGTAAAAATTGTCAGCGCTCCCGCCGGCGCAGCGCGTCGGATTTTATTTATGGCGTTACGAAAATTCGGCCATGGCGCTGCGGAGAATGCGGTCACCGATTTTTTGCCTGGAAGGTGCCGCTAAGATTTCTAGGATATGCGCATTGCCGCAGATGCGGACGATTTGAGTTGCAGAGAATTGCTCGCGAGCACGCGGAAGGACGATTCAGATTTATTGGAAAAATGTTATTCCTTCCGTTATATCGATGTCCTCCATGCCGGAATAGATTCTTTTCGATATTGCCGCGGAAGAAAGAGACAGCGGCGGAAGCATCAGCAGTTGCCGGGAGTCCACCTGCGCGAACATAGTGGCGTTTGTTGTTCCTGACTTAAAATCCCACAACATTTTAATTAAGGTTGCTGTGGTGGCGCGCACAGTTGCGTTGTATAGTGCGGACGTTGTTTGGCCGCTGGCGAACTGTAATTATCTGAACGGAATTTCTGAATCGAATTTCTGATTGGAGATGAGAATGAAAACCCTTCGCGTTGGTTACCGGAATTTCTTACTGGGGCTGGTAGTAGTTCTGCTGTGCGCGTCTGCTGGAAATGCGCAGCGCGGCGGACGCGGCGGAGGCGGACAGGATCAATTCCGATTTAGATTTATTGGCCCGGCGGTCGGAAATCGCGTGTCGGCCATCGCGGGAATTCCCGGTGACACCAGCACGTACTATGCGGGCGCGGCTTCGGGCGGAGTTTGGAAAACGACCGACGGCGGAAATAATTGGACGCCGATTTTTGATGGCGAGCCGGTGGCCGCCATTGGCGCGCTGGCTGTGGCCACGACGGATCCAAATACAGTTTGGGCGGGAACCGGCGAAGCATGGGCGATTCGAGACAGCGACGTGATGGGCGATGGAATTTATAAGTCCACGGACGCCGGAAGAACTTGGACCAATATGGGTTTGGCCGAAACCGGCCGCATCGGGCGAATCGTCGTTGATCCGAAAAATGCGGACAACGTTTTTGTCTGCGCATTGGGACGCCTGACCGGCCCTCAACAAGAGCGCGGAGTCTATCGCACCGTTGACGGCGGAAAAAATTGGGAACGAGTTTTATTCGCCGATGAAAAAACCGGATGCAGCGGACTTTCCATGGATCCGCATAATTCGCACGTGCTCTTTGCCGGAATGTGGCAAGTGGAAATGCACACCTACGGAGAATACAGCGGTGGCCCGGGCAGCGGGGTTTATGTTTCGCGCGACGGCGGCACGAAGTGGACAAAAATTGAAGGGCGCGGAATGCCCCATCCGAACGTCGGGAAAATTGACGTGGCAGTTGCGCCGACGGATTCCAATCGAGTTTACGCGTTAATTCAAACTGCCGATCAGGGCTCCGTGTGGCGTTCGGACGACGGCGGAGAAAATTGGCGCGTGGGAAGTTGGGATCGCGCGTTGATTGGACGCGCCGGATATTACATCCGTTTGGCGGTGGGAACTGGAAACGCGGACGAAGTCTTAGTGAGTGACAGTTCATTTTTACATTCGGTGGATGGCGGCGACACTTTTCGCACAGTTCCGTGGGGCGGAGACAATCACGACATTTGGATTGATCCGACCAATCCCGATCGTTTTGTGATTACTGACGACGGCGGAATAAATATCACGACCGTGCACGGACGCGGATTTCATCGCGTGCAATTACCAGTCGGCCAGATTTATCACGTCGCGGTGGATAATCAAATTCCGTATTACGTCTACGGAAATATGCAGGACGACGGCAGCATGCGCGGATTGAGCACCGCCGGCGGGCGCGGATTTGGCGGAGCGGATGCGTTCGATTGGGATCATCCCGTCGGCGGATGCGAATCTGGATTCACGATTCCGGATTTGACGGACACAAATATTATTTGGGCCACATGTTACGGCGACGAAGTCACGCGATGGGATGCCAGGACGCGCGAAGCCAGGTCGGTCAGTCCGTGGCTGCACACGTTGGATTCGCCGCCGGATGCGACGAAATATCGATGTCATTGGACGCCGCCGCTAGCGATCGATCCGTTCGATCACAACACCGTTTATTACGGATGCCAGGTAATTTGGAAAACGACGAACGCAGGGCAGAGTTGGACGGTGAGCAGTCCGGATCTTTCAACAAATGATACGACCCGGATAAAACCTTCCGGCGGAATTGTCGGAGATAATCTTGGACAGTTTTATGGCGAAGTAATTTTCGCGATTGCGCCATCGCCGAAACAGAAAGGATTGATTTGGGCGGGAACGAATGACGGGCAAGTTTGGTTGACCAAGGACGGCACCGCGAATTGGACAAACGTCACAAAAAATATTTCAGGTTTGCCGGCATGGGGAACAATTTCGTGTATCGCGCCTTCCACTTTTGATGCAGGCACCGCATACATCGCCGTGGATTTCCATATGATGGACGATCGCACGCCTTTTATTTTTGAGACAAAAGATTTCGGACAATCGTGGAAACAGATTAACAGCGATCTGCCGTCAAAGCATCCTCTGGCTTACGTGAAGAGCATTGCCGAAGATCCGAACAAGCAGGGATTGCTTTTTGTCGGAACAGGAAACGGATTTTATTATTCGCAGGATGATGGCGGCCACTGGACTGCGATGGCGGCGGGACTTCCGCACGCGCCGGTTTCCTGGATCGCCGTGCAAAAACAATTTCACGATGTGGTGGTTTCCACTTACGGCCGTGGATTTTATATTTTGGATGATATTTCTGCGCTGGAGGCTGGGCCTGCTTCGGATGCCGCGGTGCAATTTGTGAAGCCGCGCGATACATATCGATGGGTGCGAGGTTCGCGCGCGATTTTGAATTATTCGCTGAAACAAAATGCGCAGGCGCCGGTGCAAATCCAGGTGACGGATGCGAGTGGAGCGGTTGTGCGCTCGATGACCGGAGGCGGGCGAGCGGGAATGAATCGCGCGGGATGGGATTTGCATTACGACGGGCCGCGATTGATCGCGCTGCGCACGACGCCGCCGGAAAACCCGCACATTTGGGACGAGCCCAGATTTAAAGGACAAGATTCGCGGCCGATTACCCACTGGGGAATGTCACCGAATCAGTCGGGACCAATGGTTGCGCCGGGAAAATATACGGTGAAACTAATTGTGGACGGGCAGACGTTCACGCAAGTGGTGGAAGTGCTGCGCGATCCGAAAATGGACCAGAAAATTGCGGGAACGAATGCTGATCTTGAAGCCAGCGTGAAAATGCAATTACGGATTCGAGATGACATCAGCAAAACTTCCGACATGGTGAATCAGATTGAATGGATGCGGAAGCAATTGGATGATGTGGTGCACGCGTTGCGTCCGCAAAAGGAAAAAGTCGAGTTGGTGAGAAACGTCGAGGCGATGGATCAGAAAATGTTGGCGGTAGAATATAAGTTGCTGAACAAAGCGCTGATGACCAGCGACGACAAATATTTCATCGAAGCCTACACAGTTTATTTCAATTTGTTGTGGTTGAATGGAGAAGTAGGGCCGGGCGCCGGAGATGTGGCCGGCGGCATGGAATTCGGTCCGACGGATACTTCGCGAATGTTGCTGGATATGATTGAGAAAGATTTGGCGACGGCGACGGCGGAATACCACACTTTGATGGAGAAAGAAATTCCGGGATTTAATAAATCGCTGGCGGAACACGGAGTGACTCCGCTGAGCGCGGTCGTCCCGCCGGTGTCGAACGTGCGAGGGAATTTTGGAAATCCCAGCGATCCGGATTCAGATGGTGACAGTGGAAATTTGCTGTAACAAAAATAAAAATGGCGGCGAGATGAAAACTGAAAGCCAGCGCGTACACGTTGTGGATTCGCACACCGGCGGAGAACCAACGCGCGTGGTGATCAGCGGCGGGCCGGATCTGGGGTCGGGACCGCTCACGGATCGTCTAGCGAAATTCCGCAGTGAACATGATCCGTGGCGATCGGCCATGGTAAATGAGCCACGCGGATCAGATGTGATAGTCGGCGCGCTTTTGTGCGAGCCGACCGACGAGTCGTGCACAACCGGCGTGATCTTCTTTAATAATGTTGGATATTTGGGAATGTGCGGGCACGGAACGATTGGAGTGATCGTTACGCTCGCGTGGCTGCGACGAATAAAACCGGGAATGCATCGCGTTGAAACTCCCGTGGGAATCGTGGATGCCGAGCTGCATCCAAGTGGCGAAGTAACCGTGCGAAATGTGCCGTGCTATCGCCATGCGAAGGAAGCGCCGGTACAAATTGAAGACATTGGAATTTTTACTGGTGATGTTGCCTGGGGCGGAAATTGGTTTTATATAATGGACACGCACAAATTTGAAATTGCTCCGCGAAATGTTGCGCAGCTCACGGATTTTGCAACTCGCGTGCGGCATCAATTGCCTTTGCAGGGCGTTACGGGCGCGGACGGCGCGGAAATTGATCACATTGAACTTTCCGGCGCGGCGCTTCAGCCTTTTGCGGACAGCAAAAATTTTGTTTTGTGCCCAGGCGGAATTTACGATCGCTCGCCGTGCGGCACGGGAACTTCCGCGAAGCTGGCCTGCCTTTATGAGGATGGAAAATTGAAGGCCGGCGGCGTCTATCGTCAGGAAGGAATTCTGGGAAGTGTTTTTGAAGGCACGGTGGAAATTCGCGATGGAAAAATCCTGCCGAGCATCAAAGGCTCCGCGTTTATAACCGGGGAAGCGGAATTGAATTTGGATCCGCGCGACCCGTTCTGCTACGGCATTCCGAAATGAGCTGTGAGCGCTCCTGACGTAATTATTATTGGCGGCGGAATTGTGGGCGCAGCCTGCGCGCTCGAGTCTGCGCGATCGGGATTGCGCGCGACAATTTTGGAGGCGGAAATTATTGGCGGCGGTGCGACCGCGGCAGGAATGGGACATCTTGTCGTGATGGACGATTCCGAAGCGCAATTTGCGTTGACGCGATATTCCGTTGAATTGTGGCGTGCAATTGCGGCGGAATTTCCGAGCGATGTGGAATTCCCAAGCGATGTTGAATACACGAGAAGCGGAACGATTTGGGTTGCCGCCGACGAAGAGGAAATGAATTTGTTGCCGGCGAAGCGCCAGTATTATATTTCGCGCGGAGTCCGAGCGGAAATTCTGGACACGCGCGCGCTTCACGAAGCCGAGCCACATCTGCGCGCGGGACTTTCCGGCGGGCTGCTTGTGCCGGACGATGCCGTGATTTATCCGCCATGCGCCGCGCGATTTTTATTGGAGCGTGCAACCGCGCTCGGCGCGCGATTAGAAGTTGGCCGTCGCGTCGCGGAAATTGAAAATAATGGCGTGCGCTTTGAAGATGGAACGCGAATCAGCGCGGGTGTGATTGTGAATGCGGCGGGAAATTTGGCGGCGCGATTAACTCCGGGGGCGCCGATTCGCGGACGCAAAGGACATTTATTAATTACGGATCGCTACCCGGGATTTGTGAAGCATCAATTGGTGGAGCTGGGATATTTGAAAAGCGCGCATTCGGTCAGCGGCGATTCAGTGGCGTTCAACGTGCAACCACGTCCGACGGGACAAATGTTGATTGGATCTTCGCGTCAATATGGAAACGAAGAACGCGGTGTGGATTCAATTATTTTGGCGAAGATGCTTCGCCGCGCTTGTGAATTTATGCCAGAGCTAGCGGGAATTTCTTCGTTGCGCGCCTGGACGGGATTTCGCGCAGCGACTCCGGATAAGTTGCCGTTAATTGGACGATGGCCAGCGCACGATAAACTTTATTTGGCTGCGGGCCATGAAGGATTAGGAATTACGACTTCAATGGGCACCGCCAAATTGTTGGTGGATGAAATTTTGGGACGAGATTCCGCAATCGAGCGCGCGCCGTATGCTCCGGGCAGAAAATTTCATGAATCCGCAAACAACTAAGAGCGTGAAAATTTCCGTCGATGGCGCGGACGTGATTGTACACGCAGGATCGAGCGTCGCCGCAGCGGTGCTGTCGGCTGGAGTTACAAGATTTCGACGGTCGGTTACAGGAGAAGCGCGGTCAGCGCTTTGCGGAATGGGAATTTGTTTTGAGTGCCGCGTCACGATTGACGGTAAAGCTCACGCGCGAAGTTGTCAGATTATTTGTAGCGACGGAATGATAGTGCGGACGGACGACTGATGCCGGACACGAAATTGATGGCCGACGCGGAAAATTTCGGAGCGAAGTTTGATGTGCTTGTCATTGGCGCGGGGCCGGCCGGAATTGCGGCGGCGTGTGCCGCCAGCGAATCGGGCGCGCGAGCTGGGATCGTCGATGATAATCCCGCCGCTGGCGGACAGATTTGGCGTGGAGGCGCTGAGCATTCGCCTTCGAGGGAAGCGACCGAGTGGCATGAGCGATTAGCGCGCGCAAACGTATCCTTTATATATGGCGCGAAAGTGGTGGCGCGCGAATCGGCGGACGTGTTGGTCGCGGAGACGTGGGAACGCACGCTGAAATTGAAATTTGCGAAGCTGGTAATCGCAACGGGCGCGCGCGAAAGATTTCTGCCATTTCCCGGATGGACTTTGCCGGGCGTGATGGGCGCAGGCGGATTGCAAGCGCTGGTGAAGTCAGAACTTTCCGTTGCCGGCAAGCGCGTGGTGATTGCCGGCAGCGGGCCACTGCTTTTGGCGGTGGCGGAATATCTGCGGCGAGCGGGCGCGCAAATTATTTTGGTTGC
>DATBYL010000398.1:0-25143 GCA_036513735.1 Candidatus Acidiferrales bacterium | reverse complement strand
AAGCGCACCAGGAAAAAAATCACCAACGCGACGACCGCGGCAAATGCAAGCGTGGCAGCGGTGACGGCGCGGCGATTCCGCTTCACGAACTTTCCCATGCGATAGCGAAATGTATCGGGCCGCGCTTCCAGCGGCTCGCCGCTTAAATAATGATCCACGTCGCGAATCAGCGCTTCCACGGAACGGTATCTGCGCTGCGGGTCTTTGTGCATCGCGGTCAGGCAAATCACGTCGAGATCGGCCCACGCCGTGCCAGTGGTGTGCCGATCGATTTTTCCTTTGAAAGGTGCGGAAGGCTTTTGCGGTTCTGTTTGCGCAATTAGAGTTTCGGCTTCGGCCGGAGTTTTGCCGGATAGATCAAACGGCAGCCGCTCGGCCAGCAACTCATAAAGAATTACGCCGAGCGAATAGACATCGGTTTGAATTCCGACGCGCTCGCCGCGAATTTGTTCTGGCGAAGCGTAAGCGGGCGTCATCAAACGCAATGCCGTGCGCGTTTGATCCGCGGGTGCATCGGCGCCATCAATTTGTTTCGCGATGCCGAAATCGAGCAGCCGCACGGAGCCGTCATTTTTTACAAGAATATTGGAAGGCTTCAGATCGCGATGAATTACGGCGTTTTGATGCGCGTAAAGCACCGCTTCGCACACCGCGTGAAATAAACGCAAACGCTGATCAATCGAACAATTTCGCTGGCGGCAATATTCCGTGAGCGGAAGCCCGTCCACATATTCCATTACGAACCACGGAGTTCCATCGGCCAGAATTCCGGCATCATAAAGACGCGCGATGCACGGATGATTCAGTTGTGCGAGCGTGCGCTGCTCAACGGCGAAACGTTCGCGGCGCGCGGGCGAAAGCGAGGCGTCGCGCAAAAGTTTGATCGCCACAAGACTGTGGAGGTCTTCGCGCTCGGCAAGATACACAACTCCCATTCCGCCTTCGCCCAGCACATGTTTGATTTTGTAATGGCCGAATTCCTGGAATGCAGCGGGTTGCGGAGATTTATCGTTCAGGATTTGATCCGCCACATACGCGACGTCGCGATCGAGAAGCGAAGAGCTTCGCGCGTCTTCGTCTAGCAGTGCGAGAACATCGGCCAGCAAAATATCGTCGCTGCCGCAGGCGGACTCGAGAAAAGCGCGCTGCTCGGATTTCGGCAGATCCGCCGCGTCATGAAAAAGCGATTGGATTTGCGTCCAGCGATTGCTGTCCATAATTATCTCGCCTGAACCTTAACGTCCTCGATGCAACTCCCGCGCCAGCCATGCTTTCGCGGCGCGCCAATCCCGCAAAATTGTGGCCTCGGAAACTTCCAGCATCGCCGCCGTTTCCGCGATGTCCAGTCCGCCGAAAAAACGGGCCTCGACCATCAACGCCTGGCGGGGCTGCATCTTGGCCAGCTCATCTAATGCCGAATCCAGAGCCAGCAATTCTTTTCCGGATGACGGCTTCTCGTCGAAAGAATCGTCGAAGGAAACTGTTAATTCTCCGGCGCCGCGTTTTTGCGAATTGCGTCTGCGCGCAGCTTCCACTAGCAATTGACGCATGGCACGCGCGGCGATTCTTTTGAAATGCAGCCGCGAAGTTGCCGCAAGATTCGGCGATTTCGATAATTTCAACCACGCTTCATTCACAAGCGCAGTGGGATTCATTGTGGCGCTGGGATCACCGCGGCTGACGACAGAGGCGAGGCGGCGCAATTCTTCGTAGGTCACGCTGAAAAGCTCGTCCAACGCTTTTCGCTGCTGCGGCGTGATTGCGGTGCTATCCCGCTCACGGCCCGGCGCGTCTTTGGAATCTCGAATTGCCATGACGGTTTTCTCCGCGTCTTTGCGCATTGCGTATTGAGTAGCCCGGCTTTCAGGGCATGAAAAACAACGCGCCGGCCGAGAGCGGAATGCTAGCACCTGGGCGCGCGTACAGGCAACGGATGCACAGCATCCATTGAAGGAGCGAGAAAATGCCAACCGAAAATAGCGGTAAGTCCAGAGGGACAATTATTAAGGTACCGGATGCCAGTCCGGGATTACTTTTCGTAAATGGCGAGCAGAAATCTTTCACGCTCGGAGGCGTGTGGCAATGTCCAACTGCTCCGGCGCCAAATATGATTGTTGACGTGCAACTGGACGCTTCAAATTCCGTGGCCGCGATTACGCCCGTGGATAATGCGCAAGCGCGAAAGGAACAGTTGAGTCACGCTGGCGCCGTCGCACAGGAGCAGGGCAAACATGCGGCGGAATTGGCGAAAAAAGGGTTCGGAGCATTGGTGGCGCGAATGGGAATCGTCGCGCTGGGCGCGACAGTGGTGCTTTGGATTGCGTGGTTTTTTCTTCCGGCGATCAGTATGGCTCCGATCATGTCGCTCACGTTCTGGGATCTACTCGGATTTGATTTCAGCAACGTGATGTCCATGATGGGCGGCACGTCCCACGGATTTTTTGCGTTCCTCGGATTGTTGTGCATCGCCGCTCCGTTTGCCTCGCCATTCTGGAAGCATCCCTATTCGCGATATTTGAATGTGCTGCCGCTGGCGTTCATCGTGATCGAAATGGTCAGGTTCATGTGGTCGATGCACGAAGCGATGGGCGGAATGGCGGGCGCGGAAAGTCCGTATTCGTTCGGCGCTGGAATTTACGTGCTGGGACTTTGCGCTCTGGTGCTGGCCGGGCTTGCGCTGAAAAAACCGGCGAACGCGTAGTTCGATTTGTATATCTAGTTCACACTTCTTGCAGGTCTGCGGCTGTGCTCTATCATTAATGATAGTGGCAGGGCCGCAGACTTCAGTTATCCCTTCCGATTCCTTCCGTCCAACAGTACCCCTAGTTATAGTTTTATAACTCCCCCCACCCACCCCCTATTTTGCGATGTGTATGCTAATAAAGGGCTTACAGCGATCTGTGGTTGATCGTTATGCTAATAAAGGACTTACGGGAGATTCGCGCGAAAATCTTTGGCACTTAAGAATATGACGGCTATAAGAATCAATGACTTACCGCGCCACACATGGCAGATTGGAATTGCCACATGCACATTGTTTGGCGACGTACGGGTCAGGAGGGCTTATGGATTTGCGCACTTGTTACAACACCAGCGAAGATAAATTTCCGTTGCCGCCACGATTGAAAGAACTCTACGGCGCATTTGGATTTCCTGAAAATACAAAAACGGACCGTCCCTACATCACTTCCAATTTAGTGATGGCGCTGGACGGCAAAGCTTCGTTCAGAGAATTGAAGGGCCGCGCCGGAGGCAACATAGTTTCGCAAAGCGTGGATGATCGATGGCTGATGGACTTTTATCGCGCGCACCACGACGCGCAATTAATTGGCGCGAGCACACTGCGAGAAGAATTGGGCGCCGACGGAAAAAGTTTGGACTACGGAATTGACGGCGAAGAATTGCGGACCTATCGGTTGGAAATTTTGAAATTGGGTCTGCAGAAAGTAATTGTGCTCACAGGTTCCGGGAATTTGGATCTTAGCGCGTCACTTTTTAATTCGCAGCGAGTGGAACCGTGGATTATTACGTCCGTCGAAGGTGAAAAAAATATTCGCGCGCAGATTAAAACGCCTGTGCAAAATAATGCGGTGAAAATTATTTCAGTTGGAAGCGGGGGACGGATTGATATTGCCGCCGCGGTGCAACTACTGCGTCAAGAACATGGCGTCCGCACATTGCTTTGTGAAGGCGGCCCGAATCTTTACGGTGAACTTCTGAAAAAACAATTTATTGACGAAGATTTCCGGACGATTGCATTTCAAGTGATCGGCGCGTCCACTGTTCCGGGAATTGAACGTCCAACAACATACGGTAACGTGAGCTATTTGCCTGAAACCGCGCCGTGGTTTCGGTTAATTAGCATGCATGTGGCGCTGCCGTATCACGCGTTTTTGCGTTTGCGTTATGAAGGCCCGCGAAACTTTTCGGCGTGAAGTTAGCAGCGGACGATCATCGCTGTGATTTATTTCCCGCTGCTACGTCGGCATTGAATTGATTGGACTTGTTGCGCGGAACGGTCAGCGAAGTCCAATTGCCAGTGGATTTTGCTGTGAAGTGTTTAGCGAGAAAAATGATTTGGCCGACGTGGTAGGAATAATGAGCGATCTGGCGGTTGATCGCTTGCATCACGGAATGCGGCTCGGTGCGAATTGTGATTGTGCGCGCGAGGTCTGCTTCGGTGAGCGGCTCGAGCGTGTCGAATAATATTTTCCAACCACGTTCCCACATCGCGATTAATTCGGCGCGGTTCTTCGGCGGCTCCTCAAATTCGCTGTCACGATTGCGGTCCGGTTTTTCTCCGTCCGTGGTTAAAAAGTCCGTCCAGCGCGAACGCATATTTCCCGCCATGTGTTTCACGATGATGGCGATGGAATTTGATTCTGCATCGAGCGTGGAGAAAAGCGATTCTTCCGGACATTGCTCAATGGCGCGTTCGGCGAGTTGTTTGTAATGGCGGAAAAGATCAATCGAATCTTGCGTGTAAGAAGTGGTTAGACGATGTGCCATTCGAGAATTTTGCCGCGAGGGTATGGCGAATGCAAGTGACTCCAAATCAGTGAAGTTGACAAGCAGAGAAGGTTGGTGGAGAATTTGTCATAGGCGAACAAAAAGCGAATATTGTTGGCTTCTTTTTGTCCCCCGGATCATCCATGGCTGCACACTTTGCGCGCTTGCGCTCTCAGGTCGAACTCGCCCTTGCCGGGCGCGTTGCCGCTCCCTTTACGTATCGCGACCGGAATTTTGCGGAGCATGTATCCACGGGAATTTCTGAAATTGATTTGCTGGCGGGTGGATTGCCGCGCGGCGCGATGACGGAAATTTTTGGGCCGGATTGTTCGGGGCGCACGAGTTTACTTTTTTCGGCGCTGAGCATGAGAACGGCGCATCTGGAAGCGTGCGCGTTGATTGATGGATGCGACGCTTTCGATCCGCACTCGGCGGAAGCGGCGGGCGTGGACCTGAAACAATTGTTGTGGGTGCGTTGCAAAAATATTCAGCAGACGTTGCGCGCAACGGATTTGCTTTTGCAAAGCGGCGGGTTCGGATTTATCGCGTTGGATTTGAGCGATGTTTCGCGCGAAGTGGTGCGACACGTTCCGCTGGATGCGTGGTTCCGTTTCCGCCGCGCGGTGGAAGATACGCAGACGATTCTTGTGGTGCTGGAACAGGAATCAAACGCGAAGACGTGCGCTTCGCTGGTGCTGCATTTGGAAGGCGAGCCGGGGCGGTGGGCGACAAGTTCGCAGGCGCGAGAAATTTCGGGAAACACACTTTCACAATTACTGAGGGGGTTTGATGTGCGCGCGGAAGTTTTGCGTTCGCGGGTGCAGCCTGTCGTGCGGACAACCTTTCGCGATGGGCTTGCGGCGGCGAGTTTTTCAGGCAGATCGGGAAATTTTGAAACGCATGCGCCATGGAATTATTCGATTGGCGCGCGGAGTGAACTGAAACCTAAATGACGAATTTTGATGCGGCGAAAATTTTATCGAGGCTGACGAAATTTAATTTATATGGCATTTGCTTCTATTCATGCTCCCAATTTCATGGTGCAAGCGGTGGTTTCCTCGGAACCGGAACTGCGCGGCTGCGCGGTGGCGCTTGTGGATGGAATTCCTCCGCTGTGCGTTGTTGTAGCGTTGAACGAAGCGGCGCGGGTGACGGGAATTCAACTGGGAATGTCCGAATCACAGGCCGAAGAATTCTCCGGAGTGGAAATTCGGCGGCGATCCGCGGCGCGGGAACGCGCGCTGCATGCGGCTTTGCTGGATGTTGGCTGGTCGGTTTCTCCTCGAATTGAAAATACTTCTCCCGACACAATCATTTTGGATATTGCCGGACTGCGTTCGTTATTTGGCGCTGAAGAAAATATTGCTTCCGAATTAATGAAGCGTGCGGTTGCGTTGGGGCTTTCCACGCATGTTGCCGTGGCTGAAAATTTGGAAACGGCTCTTCATGCGGCGCGCGGATTTTCTGGAATTACATTAATTCCAGCGGGCGAAGAAGCAACTTGTTTGGGACGCTTGCCGGTTCACGCGCTTAATCCATCGATTGAAATTCAAGAAACGCTGGCGCGCTGGGGAATTCGTACGTGCGCTGAATTGGCGGCGCTGCCGGTGCTGCAACTTTCTGAACGGCTGGGACAGGACGGCGTCCTGTTGCGCGAATTGGCGTGCGGCGCGCGGGTGCGTTCGCTGGTGTTGGCCGAGCCGGGAATTTGTTTTGTGGAAGAAATGGAACTTGAGGAGGCGGTGGAAGATTTGGAGCCGCTCTCATTTTTATTAGGGCGTCTACTGGATCAATTGTGTGCGCGATTGCAGGCGCGTTCGCTGGCCGCGGCGGCGATACATTTGCGATTTGATTTGGGAGATTTTTTTGGAAAAGAGGTGCAGGTCCAAAACGAAAAATCCACGGAGGAAATTCCGCCCAAGATTTATGAACAAGTTTTGAGTTTGCCTGTGGCGATGCGGGATTCCAAAACACTTTTGAAATTGATGCGATTGCAATTGCAGGCCAATCCGCCGCACGCATCCATTTTGAAAATTACTTTGGCTGCTGAGCCGGCGTTGGCGCGAGCGGCGCAAGGCGGATTATTCCGTCCGACCATTCCTGATCCGGAAAAATTGGAATTGACGGTGGCGCGGCTGGCGAGTCTGGTAGGCGACGCGAATATCGGTTCGCCGGAATTGGTGGATTCGCACCGGCCGGGAAATTTTCGGATGGGGCGATTTGTTCCGGCGCGGGAGGAGACGCAGGTTCGCCGGAAAAAGCGCGGCGGTGCGGCGGATCGTGGTGAGCGAAATAATTCCGAAGAAAATGCCGAGCCGCAATTTCGGCAGACGGCGATTGCGTTCCGAATTTTCCGGCCGGAATGGCCTGCAAAAGTGGATCTGCGCGAATCGTGTCCTGCGTACATTGTTTTTCGCGGAATGCGCGGCAACATCACCACCGCTTCCGGGCCGTGGCGAACTTCCGGAGATTGGTGGCGCGAAGATGGGTGGCAGCAGGACGAATGGGACGTGAATGTACGTTTGGATTTTTCTGGCGCGCGAAATAAACAGAGTTTGTATGCGAACGCGCGTGATGGACTCTATCGAATTTATTACGACGCTTTACGGCAGAGCTGGTTTGTGCGTGGAAGGTATGACTGATGAGTGCGGAACCAATTTACACGGAACTTCACGCGCGATCCGCTTTCAGTTTCCTGGAAGGTGCTTCTTCACCGGAAGAATTGGCGGCAGCCTGCAAGGAACATGGAATGACGTCCATGGCGTTGCTGGACCGCGACGGAGTTTACGGCGCGCCGCGTTTTTATAATGCGGCAACTAAAATTTCGATTCGCGCGCATATCGGCGCGGAAGTTACGTCGGCAGCAAAGTGGAGGTATCCGCTGTTAGTGCAATCGCGCGCGGGATATCAGAACCTTTGCCGGCTGATTACGATGATGAAATTGCGCGCGGCAAAAGGGGAAGGCGAAGTAGCACCGCACGAAGTTGCGGAACGCGCGAGCGGGTTGATTTGTTTAACGGGTGGCGACGAAGGACCGCTGCAACATGCGCTGGTGCATGGAGGAATTGAGCGCGGAACTGCATGTGTGCAAAACCTTTGCGAAATATTTGGACGCGAGAATGTGTACGTAGAATTGCAAAGACATTTCAGCCGCGTGGAAGAAGCGCGAAATCAGGCCGCGGTGATCATCGCGCGAAAATTGAATTTGCCTTTGCTGGCTACGAACGGAGTGTGTCATGCGCCACCGCATCGACGAGAAGTTTTGGATGTTTTTACCTGCATCCGCAATCACCGCACGCTTACTAATGCCGGACGTTTGTTGAATTTCAATTCCGAGCGCCATTTGAAAACTCCCGCGGAAATGAGCCGTCTATTCGCCGATCTTCCTGAGGCGATTTTGAATACCGGGGTACTGGCTTCGCGCTTGGAGTTCAGTTTGAAAGATTTGGGCTACAAATTTCCGAACTATCCGGTGCCGGATGGCGGGACGCAAAATCAATTTCTGCGGCAACTTGCGCAGGAAGGATTGAGTTATCGGTATGGATCGGACAACGAGAAGGCGCGTCTGCAAATTGAACGCGAACTGAAGCTAATCGAAAAACTGGATCTGGCAGGTTACTTTTTAATTGTGTGGGACATTGTCCGGTTCTGCCGCGAAAACAATATTTTGGTGCAGGGCCGCGGATCGGCGGCGAACAGCGCGGTTTGTTATGCGTTGCGGATAACGGCTGTAGATCCGGTGGGAATGGATTTGCTGTTTGAAAGATTCCTTTCCGAGGAGCGCGGCGAGTGGCCGGATATTGATTTGGATTTGCCGAGTGGAGAGCAGCGCGAGCGCGCGATTCAATATGTGTACGAGCGTTACGGAAAATTAGGCGCGGCGATGACGGCGAATGTGATTACGTATCGCGGAAAGTCGGCGGCGCGCGAAATTGGAAAAGCATTGTCATTCCATCCGGAAATGCTGGAACGCTTAACGGGTTTGGTGGGCGCGTGGGAATATCACGATCCGAAAGACACGCTGGACCGTCAATTCCATGATGCGGGTTTTGATCTGAAGCATCCGCAAATAAAACAGTTTTTCGAGTTGTGTTTGGAGGTGCAGGATTTGCCGCGTCATTTAGGCCAGCATTCAGGCGGGCTGGTGGTGTGTCAGGGAGAATTGGATTCCGTGGTGCCGTTGGAACCTGCTTCGATGCCGGGGCGCGTGGTGGTGCAGTGGGACAAAGACGATTGCGCGGACATGGGCATTGTGAAAGTGGATTTGCTGGGGCTGGGCATGATGGCGGTGCTGGAAGATTCTTTGCAAATTATCCGGAAACATCAGGGCGAGGAAATTGACTTGGGGCGGCTGCCGGCAAATGATCCGGCGGTTTATGACGCGCTGCAAAAAGCGGACACGGTGGGAATGTTTCAGGTGGAAAGCCGGGCGCAGATGTCCTGCCTACCGAGACTTTATCCAAAATGTTTTTACGACATTGTGGTGCAGGTGGCGATTATCCGGCCGGGGCCGATCGTGGGGCAGATGGTGAATCCATATTTGAAGCGGCGCAGAGGGCGCGAGGAGGTGGATTATTTGCATCCTTCATTGGAGCCGGTTTTGAAACGCACATTGGGCGTACCTCTATTTCAGGAACAATTGCTGCGCATGGCGATGATTGCCGCGGGATTTTCCGGAGGCGAAGCGGAAGAACTGCGCCGTGCGATGGGATTTAAGCGATCCGAAAAACGAATGAAAGAAATTGAATTGAAATTGCGCGCCGGAATGCAGCGAAACGGAATTACGCAGGAAGCGCAGGGAAAAATAATCCGGTCGATTACTTCTTTTGCGCTGTATGGATTTCCGGAATCACACGCGGCAAGTTTCGCGTTGCTTGCATACGCCAGCGCTTATTTGAAATGCCATTATCTGGCGGCTTTCACGGCGGCGATGCTGAATAATCAGCCGATGGGATTTTATAATCCGGCGACGCTGGTGAAAGATGCTCAGCGGCACGGATTGAAAATACGGCCAATTGATGTGACCTGTTCCGATTGGCTTTGCACGTTGGAATTTTACGAAGAAAATTTCAGCGTGCGATTGGGAATGCGATATGTGAAAAGTTTACGCGTGGAAGTTGCGGAGAAAATTGTACAGGAGCGCGCAGTGAAGGCGTTTACGACCATAGAAGATATTAAATTGCGCGTGCCGGAAATTCAGAAAGCTGAGCTGACCACGCTGGCGGAAATTGGCGCGCTGAATTTTATTGGAGGCATGCGCGGCGTGCATCGCAGAGACGCTTTGTGGCAGGTGGAGCGGGCTTCGCGGGGTGCCGGGCCTTTATTTATTGAAGAGGGCGGCGCCGAAAGTATTGATGTGCTTGACGCTGGAATTTCGCCGCTGCGGGCGATGAGTCCGGAAGAAAGATTGGTGGCGGATTTTTCCGGCACGGGCATGACGGTCGGATTGCATCCGATGGGATATCACCGCGCCGAAATGAAGAGGCTTGGCGTGCGATCGGCGATTGAACTGGCTACGCTTCCGGACGGAACTTTTGTGCGCGTGGCGGGAGGAGTGATTGTGCGGCAGCGTCCGGGAACGGCGAAAGGATTTTGCTTTCTGAGTTTGGAAGATGAAACGGGAATTGCGAACGCGATTCTTGCTCCGCAGGTTTATGAGAAAAATCATCTGGTGATTGTGCACCAGCAATTTTTGCTGGTGGAAGGGCCGTTGCAAAATCAGGATGGAGTGGTTTCGGTGAAAGTGGCGGCGGTGCGGGGAATATCGATTAGCCGGGCGGAGAGTGTTTCGCACGATTTTCATTGATGGACGTGCGAGCGCTTTTGGGTGGCCGCTGCATCCAACTTTCAGGCTGTGAAACTTCAGCCGAAAAGAGGCGCTATGTCATTCGGACTTTACGCAGGTGGATTCGTGATTATGCTGGGCGGGCTAATTTATGGCGCGCACCTGATGCACATTCCAGGGCAATGGATTGGCGTGGGCGCCATCGTGATGCTCGGCATTGGCATACTTTCGGCGGTAAAAGCCACGCGTCAAAAAGATCCTTCCTGATTGCTGGATCCCACATCGCGATCGCTCGCGCATGGTGTTGAAACCTTTCAACTTCTGTACAATCTAATGGAATCGAGGAGATTCCCATGATCCGATCCCTTTCCATTGGCGCGGCAGCTTTGCTGGCTGCGTTTTTGTTGTTCACGGTTGCGTCTCGAAATTCCGCTGAGGCAGCCGTTGCGATTCCCAATCCAGTTGTGGATGACGCGCTTGCGCCGGCGAAAAGCGAACGCACAATTGTTGTGGCGGGCGGATGCTTCTGGGGAATCCAAGCGGTGTTTCAACATGTGAAGGGCGTGGTGCGCGCGACGGCTGGATATTCCGGCGGCAGCGCGAAGAACGCGGAATACGAAACTGTGAGCACAGGGACGACCGGACATGCTGAGTCCGTGGAAGTGGTTTATGATCCCTCGCAAGTTACGCTGGGCCAACTTCTAAAAGTATTTTTTTCCGTGGCGCACGATCCGACGGAGCTAAATCGCCAAGGGCCGGACAGCGGCACGCAATATCGTTCCGTGATTTTCTTCGGCGACGAAAGTCAGCAGAAAATTGCGAAGGCTTACATCGATCAGTTGGATCAAGCCAAAGTTTATCGCCGGCCGATTGTGACGCAAGTTGTGCCGCTGACGAAATTTTACAAGGCGGAAGGCTATCATCAGGATTACGCGACGAAGCATCCGGACGAGCCTTATATCGCGATCAATGATTTGCCGAAAGTGGAGCATTTGAAGCAGCAGTGCCCGGATTTGTATCGAAATAAATAAGCGAGAGTTATACGTCGAGGCCGATTAGGCGCATCAACGCTAGCGCGTTGCTTTTTGCCACGATGCCATCCTGAAGTTTGTAATCGAAACGCATTTTTCCGTCTTCCACGTGATCCTGGAAATGTTTGTTACGCACTTCTCCGCCGAGCGGGTCGGCAACTTCGGTGAGCGCGAGATCGTGCGTGGTGACAATTCCGATTGCGCCGTGTTTCAGCAACGCGCGGAGCAAACCTTCTGAGCCGATTCGGCGATCGTTTGAATTTGTGCCTTCCAATAATTCATCGAACAAAAAAAGTAACGGCATCGGCGCGTGAGTTAATTCAAAAACCTGGCGTATCTGCAAAATTTCCGTGAAAAAACTGGAGCGGCCTTCCTGCAATGAATCTGTGCTACGGATTCGCGTGCCAATGGCGAGCGGAGTTAGAAGAAGTGATGCGGCGCGGACGGGCGCGCCTGCCATCGCCAAAACTGTATTGATTCCGACGGTGCGGAGAAACGTGCTTTTGCCGGACATATTGGAGCCACTGATCAATACCAAGCATTGCGATTGATCGAGACGAATTGAATTTCGCACACACTTCGCGGCTGGAATTAGCGGATGACCTAGCTCAGCGCCGTCGAAGAATGCTTGCGCTTTCTCCTGCGCTGCAAATTCCGGGAATGGATCCGCGGGATGCTCGTACGAATATGATGCGAGCGAAAGGAGCGCTTCCATTTCGGAAACAACTTCAATCCAGTTGCGCATTTGCACGCCCCATCGGCGGCGCCACGCTTCAGCTGCAAGTCCGGCCTGAATTGTGTAAAGAAAAGGCAGCTCCGCCAATTTTCCAAGAAGGCTTTCGCGACCGTTCGTCCAGTTGACGATCCGCGCGAGGCGGAGGAGCGCGCGCGACGCGGAGTCATCATTCGTTTTTAATTTTGCGATATGACTTTGCAGGCGCGGCGATGAATATTGCTCGTCTTCCAGGCGCTGTAGAATTTTAGAAAAAAGTATGAGGCCTTCGGCGTTTCCCGTGAGAGATGAGACGACTTCGTTGGCGCGCGTCCAAAGCCAGCGCATGACTCCGGCTTCCACCAGCAACACTATTAAAACCGGAAAATAATTTGATCGCGCAAGACTATACACAACCGCGGCGGCTGCGCAGAGCGCCAGCAGGACAGCTACTGCGCGCATCGCGCCGGACGGAAGGATAGACGGAGTTTCCGACCAACTGGTGAGAGATTCAGGATTCAAACTTGCTCGCAAATCTTCGCCGGTGATGGCGAGATCTTCGCGCAAGTCTAAGTTTTCGCGAAGAGCGCCGACGAGTTCGTGGCGCTCGATTATTTCGGACGTTGGTGAAGGAACGAGCAGCCATTGCGCCAAGCGATTTTCGCCCATGGGCAATCGGGCGGTGGAGAGGAGCTGAAACAATCCGCCACGCACGAAGAGATCGAGATCTTCCGCGTAAATATGTTTTGAATCGCGGAAACGTTCGCCGGTTTCGCCCGTGCCGGACCAGCGATCTTCAATGCGCGCGAGGCCGCGCTCGTAAAACGCTGCCGCGGTTTCGGCGTGAGTCCGATCGCGAATTGTTTTCTCATGGCAAAGGGCCAGCAATAGATAAATTCCAGCGGGCACGAATAAAAAATATGGCGTGAATAGATGTCGCGCGAGAGAGGCCCACAACATTACCAAGCCGACGGCGATGGTGGCGAGCTTCCAATAGCCGACGCGAAAGTGAATCCCGTTTTTTGCGGCGATTAACTTTTGTCTGGCTTCGAGGCGCGTTGAATATTCAACAGATGGGTCGGGCACAAAACCTCTCGCGGGAACTAATTACCGCGCAGCGCGCGCATTTGAATTCAGTCAACTGCCGGACGTAGCTGTGCGGCTGCAGCTTGTATTATCAATGATGCGCCTTCCAGACCGTTTGCGCTCGCTGCGACGCGAATTTCTCCGGCGTGCTTGTCGGCTTGAACGAACGCCATGCAGAGTCCGTTGAACGCGCTGCGCTTGTTGCCTTTGTCTGATTCGTGGCAACTGGGATCGCCATTGCCGACGCCAATTAATTTTCCGGCACCGGAGATTTCAAATGTTACCTCGTTTGACGCGACGGGCATGATGCGTCCTTGCGCGTCCTGCACTTCGACGGCGACGACGGACAAATCTTCGCCGTCGGCGGAAATTTTCTGGCGATCGGGGCGAAGGACGAGTTTTGCCGGCGCGCCTGTGGTTTCGCGCTTTTCTGTTAGAACAATCTTACCGTCTTTCGTGCCGCGCGCTTCGATTACGCCAGGTGCGTATTTCACTTTCCACGCAAGGTGCGTGTTGCGTTCCACTCTTTGCGAGCCGAGGCTTGCACCGTTCAAGAATAATTCCACGCTATCCAAATTTGAGTGGCACCAGACGTCAATTTCCTGGCCTTCTTTGCCGGGCCAATTCCAGTGCGGGAAAAGATGCAGCACCGGATTTGCGCCCCACCACGCTTGATAATAAAAATAATTGTCTTTGGGAAATCCGCAAATATCCATGATGCCGAAATGCGAACTGATGTTCGGCCAATTGTAGGGAGTTGGCTCGCCGCGATAGTCGAAACCGGTCCATGCGAAACCGCCGACAAGAAATGGACGCGAGTCATAATCCTTCCACCAGGTTTCTGCTTTGGCGGCCCACGGCGGAAAATTTAAATCGTATGCGCTGACGTATCCACGCACTGGATCATTTTCATAAATTCCACGGGTGGAAACTGTGCTGGCGGTTTCTGTGCCGACCATCGGCTGCGTGGGAAATTGTTTGTGGAATGCGTCAATATTTCCATCGTTGTAGTTGCAGCCCTGCACGTCCAGAACTGCGGAAGCGCCCTTGCCCCAGCCTCCATTCATCGCAATCGTCACGGGGCGGCTGGGATCCAATTCCTTTGCAAGACGTTTCATGCTGGAAACAATTTTTGCGCCGCGCGGCGTGCCTTGTTCGCGTTCTTCATTTCCGAGCGACCAAATAATAATGCTGGGATGATTTCGATATTTGCGAATCATGCGTTCGAGCTGGCTGAGGCCTTCGGGGTTGGAGGACATCATGCGCGTTTCGCACATCACCATCATGCCGAGGCGATCGCAGGCATCCAGCAATTCCGGAGTTGGCGGATTGTGCGAAGTGCGATAGGCGTTGCAGCCCATGCTTTTCAGGCGCTCGACTCGATAGGATTGCAGACGGTCGGGGAGCGCGGAGCCGACACCGGCGTGATCTTGATGATTGCAGGTGCCTTTTAATTGCACGTGCTTGTCGTTGAGGAAAAAACCTTTGTCGGCGTCGAAGCGGGTGGAGCGAATGCCGATCTCGGCATAGTCGAGGTCAACTATCGCGTCGTCGCTCTGCACGACGGAATATGCCGTATACAGATAAGGTTCTTCAACCGACCAGAGACGAGGGTGGTCGAGCGTGAATTGAGACTCAAAGGTGTGGCCCGCGCGCGGAGATATGACCTCATCTTTGACAAGTGCCGTCGGGAGTTCCTTCTTGTCTCTATCCTGCATTCGGAACATCACATGGCATCGCCTTGCCGTATCGGTGTCATTCTTAATTTCTGTCCGAAATACAATCGTCGCCAAATCACCGTGCACTTCCGACCTCACGTAGATTCCATTAGGAACGACGTGAACTGGATCGGTTTTCGTCAGCCAGACGTGGCGGTAAATCCCTGCGCCTTCGTAAAACCATCCTTCGGCAAGAGTTGCGTCTACGCGGACGGTCAGAACGTTTTTATCGCCGTAATTTACGAAGTCTGTTAAGTCGAAACGGAAAGGTGCGTAACCGCTAAATTCCTCTCCTATATAATGTCCATTGAACATGACCATGGCGTGGCGGAAGACGCCGTCGAATTCCACTGAAATACGTTTTCCCTCATCTGCTGCGGGGATATCGAATACGCGGCGATACCAGCCGATACTCGTCTCCGGAAAATCGCGGCCGATCGGCTTTGCGCCGTGATCAGGTAGTTCGTGCCGGCCAGTTGGTTTGCCATCTCTATCGAGAACCGCTGGCCCCTTTTCAAATGGAAGCTCAACGGCCCAATCGTGCGGCAGATTTATCGTGCGCCATTCACTATCGTCAAAATTTGCGCGCGTGACCGGCGGAAAGGCGCCCGACTTTGCAAATGTTGCCTCGCGGTTTTGCGCGCCGAAACCGAAATCTTTGGCTGGATCATCCGCGTGGCCAAAGTGGAAGCGCCAGCCAAAATCCAAAAGTTGGCGGGCGCGCAGCGAGACGGAATAGGATGAGGAAGATTGAGAATCATGTAGCTCGGAAACCGCCGATATGCTGCTTCGCGCGCCAGTGGCGGAATCAAGAGACGTCGCACCGGACAAAGGCAGTGCTGCTTTCCCAGCCGCCGCAGCTCCTGCGGTTGCGGCCAATCCCGTTTTCAAAAATTTGCGGCGCGTCCAACGTGACATGCGTGCCCTCCGATTAGCGCGTCGAGTATATCGCGGCTAGAGCAAATTAGAATTAAGATGGCTGCGCGAAAGTGAGGCTGTGATGCGAATTGGGAACATGGTGACGGCGGTGGATCTGCACGCGTGCGGCGAGCCGGGGCGCGTGATTATCGGCGGCGTGATGGACGTGCCGGGCAAAACGATGTTCGAAAAAAAAGTTTATTTGGAAACGAAGGGCGACGCGCTGCGGAAACGAATGCTGCGCGAGCCGCGCGGATATCCCGCCGCGAATTGCAATTTAATTTTGCCGCCGACGCGGCCGGAGGCCGACGCCGGAATGATCATCATGGAGCAGGTGGAATATCCGCCGATGTCCGGAACAAATACAATTTGCGTGGTGACGGCGCTGTTGGGAACGGGAATGGTTCCGGCGCGCGAACCGATTACAAAATTAACGCTCGATACTCCCGCAGGTTTGGTACACGTGGAAGCGGAAGTTCGCGATTCGCAAGTTGTGCGCGTGACGTTTGAAAATGTGGCGTCCTTCGCGGTGCATTTGGATGCACCGGTGGAAGTTCCGCAACTTGGAACGGTGCGTGTGGACGTTGCTTACGGTGGAATGTTTTACGTGATTGCAGATGCCGCGGCGCTCGGATTGAAATTGACGCCGAACGAAGGGCGCAACATTACTCGCATCGGTGAAATGATTAAAGCTGCGACGCAGGAGCAACTGCCGGTGGTGCATCCGGAAAATCCGGGAATTTCTGGCGTGACGATTGCGCAGCTATCCGGCGCGGCCTCAAAACACGGTTCGCATGCAAAAAATGCCGTGGTGGTGAGTACGGGCAAGCTGGATTGGGCGCGGCCTTCTACGTGGACCGGTGCGATTGACCGCTCGCCGTGCGGCACGGGAACTTCCGCGAAAATGGCGACGCTTTATGCAAAAGGAAAACTCGCGTTGAACGAAGATTTTATTCACGAAGGAATTTTGGGAACTACTTTCGCGGGCCGGCTGATTCGCGAAACGAAAGTTGGGCCGTATCGAGCGGTTGTGCCGACGATTAGCGGGCGCGCTTGGATCACAGGATTCGCGCAATATGTGCTGGATGCCGATGATCCATTTCCTGAAGGATTCACTGTTGGCGATATTTGGTGAGGATTTCAACAATTTGGCTAATTTCCAAACCAAATTGTTCCACGTGGAACAATTTCAGTTATGCCGTGCAGAATCAGTGAGTTAGAAAGTTCGAATGCAATTTTCGATGAAATTCTGATACTGACTCACGTTCCGCGCAAGTCCCCGTTATAATGACAAGCGGAGGATGTACATGTCCGTGACGAAACCGCAGCAGCCAATGCGCACCGAATCTGACAGCATGGGAAAAATTGAGGTGCCCAGCAGCGCTTATTGGGGCGCGCAGACGGAGCGCTCGCTGCTGCATTTTAATATTGGGCGCGACACGATGTCACCGGAGATGATTCGGGCGTTTGGCATTTTGAAAAAAGCGGCGGCGCTGGTGAACGAGGACCTGGGAAAACTTTCCGCGGAAAAATCCAAATGGATTTGCGCGGCAGCGGATGAGGTGATCGCGGGCAAACTGAACGAACATTTTCCATTGCGCATTTGGCAGACGGGCAGCGGCACGCAGACGAACATGAACGTGAACGAAGTGATTTCCAATCGCGCGATTGAAATGACCGGCGGCGTGATGGGATCGAAGAAGCCGATCCATCCGAATGACGATGTGAATATGTCGCAGTCATCGAATGACACTTTTCCCACGGCGATGCACATTGCCGCGGCCGAGCGCGTGCACAACGCGTTGATTCCGGCGGTGCAGGAAGTTCACGACGCAATTGCCGCGAAAGCGAAACAATTTGCGAGCGTAGTGAAAATTGGGCGAACGCATTTGCAAGATGCGGTGCCGTTGACGGTCGGCCAGGAAATGGGCGGCTGGGCAAGCTTACTGGAGCGGGATATTGTGCGGCTGAAGCAATCGCTGGACGGCCTTTACGATTTGGCGATTGGCGGATCGGCAGTCGGCACGGGACTGAATACGCATCCGGAATTTGCGGCGCGCTCAGCGAAAAAAATTGCGGACTTGACGGGACTGCCGTTCCGTTCACATCCGGATAAATTCGCGGCGCTTTCCGCGCATGACGAACTGGTGTACGCGCATGGCGCGATTCACACGCTGGCGTGCTCGTTGATGAAAATTTCAAACGATATTCGCTGGCTGGCGTCAGGGCCGCGCTGCGGACTGGGTGAACTGCGCATTCCGGAAAACGAGCCGGGGTCGAGCATCATGCCGGGCAAAGTGAATCCCACTCAATGCGAAGCGATGACGATGATTGCGGTGCAGGTGCATGGCAACAATGCGGCGATTGCGTTTGGCGATTCGCAGGGAAATTTTGAGCTGAATGTTTTTAAGCCGGTGATCATCCACAATTTTCTGCATTCGGTGACGCTGATTCGCGATGCTTGCCACGGATTTGTGGAATATATGGTCAACGGAATTGAATTGGAGCGCGCGAAAATTGATTATTATGTGAAGAATTCTTTGATGCTGGTGACAGCGCTGAATCCGCGAATTGGTTATGACAAGGCCGCCAAGCTGGCGCACACGGCGCTGGAGGCAGGCATCAGTTTACGCGAGGCGTGCATTCAGCTTGGATATTTAAGCGGCGAAGAGTTTGACGAGATTGTGCGGCCGGAGAATATGACGCACCCATAGGCAAATTCGCGAACCGGTAGCACGTCCTACAAAGCCAAAAATATTTGCCCTGCGCCCCAGTTGGCGCAAGCATAAAAGCCTCTGCCTGTATTACACTCTCCTCGTTCCAAAATTGCCGTCTTGAACTTTACAGGGGGTGTAGCTGTGTGGAATCGTCGCCACTTTATCGCGGTCTGCTCCAGCGCGGGCCTTGCGGGAACACTTTTGCCGGGCGTGCTTTATACGATGGCGCAGGGAAAGCCCGCGATCACGAAGGAAATGATTGATGCCGCGGCGCAAATTGCCGACGTGAATATTCTGGACGAGTACAAGCAAGCTTTGCTGAACGGACTGAACGGCGCGACGGCCGGCTACGAAGCGATTTACGCGCTGCACATGCCGAATGGCGTACAGCCGGCGCTGGTGTTCGATCCGCTGCCGATGGGCTGGAAATTGAATTCGGTAAGCGTGCCAATGCGCGCGTCGGTGATTGCGCCGGCCGTGGCTACGCGCGCGCCGAAAAATATTGAAGATGTGGCATTTTCATCTGTACGCGAATTGGCTGAGCTGGTGCGCACGAAGAAAGTTTCTTCAATGGCGCTGACGGAAATGTATCTGGAGCGTTTGAAGCGCTACGATCCGAAACTTCATTTCTTGATTACTTCGACGGACGATCGCGCGAAGGATCAAGCAAAAACTGCAGATGCTGAAATCGCGAAAGGAAAATATCGCGGACTACTGCACGGAATTCCGTGGGGCGGAAAAGATTTGCTGGCGGTGAAAGGATACCCGACGACGTGGGGCGCGGGAGGATTTGAAAAGCAAATGATCGACGAAGACGCTGAAGTTGTTCAGCGTCTGGATAAAGCCGGCGCGGTGCTGATTGCGAAGTTGACGCTCGGCGCGCTGGCGCAAGGGGATCACTGGTATGGCGGCATCACGCGAAATCCGTGGAATCCGGCGCAGGGATCAAGCGGATCTTCGGCTGGCCCTGCTTCGGCAACAGCGGCGGGCTGCGTTGGATTCAGCATCGGAACGGAAACTCTCGGCTCGATTTCTTCACCGTCCACGCGCTGCGGAGTGACCGGGCTGCGTCCGACATTTGGATTTGTGCCGCGCACGGGCGCGATGGCGCTTTCCTGGAGCATGGACAAAATTGGGCCGCTTTGCCGCGCGGTGGAAGATTGCGCGATTGTGATGAACACAATTCACGGACAGGACGGAAAAGATCGCTCGGTGCGGCCGGCGGCATTTAATTGGGATGCGCAATTGAACTGGCGCACGCTCCGTGTCGGCGTATTGCAGAAAGATTTCGCATTGACGCCGCTGACTGAGCAAACACCGCCGAAGCCGATCACGGAAATGACTGCGGACGAGAAAACTCGTTGGGACACACAGCAGCAACGCCGCGCGGCCGCCTTCACTACGCGCGAATACGAACACAAATTCGATCAAGCGGCACTGGATAAATTGGCCTCGATGGGCGTGAAGATGAAGCCCGTCGAGCTGCCGACTTTTCCATATATCAGCGGGATGCGCGCGCTGCTTCAGGCGGAAGGCGCGGCGGCATTTGACGAACTTACGCGCTCTGGCCGCGATAAATTGCTGACCGAACAAGGCCCGCAGGACTGGCCAAATACTTTCCGCATCGCGCGATTTATGCCGGCGGTGGAATATATTCAGGCGAATCGCGCGCGTATGTTAATGATCGAAGCGATGAATACCTTCTTCAAGGATTTGGACGTGGTGGTTGCGCCAACGAATGGCGCTCAACTCACGATCACGAATTTGACGGGACATCCGAGCGTGATTTTGCCCAACGGATTCCGCGGTCCCGACGCGCAAAAACCTGTGAACGATAATTTCGGCGGCGGGCCCGGCACTCCGGTGAGCATAACTTTTCTGGGAAATCTGTACGGAGATGCGAAAGTGCTCGCGTTGGCGAAGGCTTATCAGGATGCCACGGACTTTCACAAGAAACATCCGGTGCTGGATTAGTTTTCCGGAAACAATTTGCTGAGCGAACTTTGATTTCGTAGGAAAAGGGGCATTCCATTATGAAACGTAATTTGGTTTTTGGCGGAGCATTCTTCGCGGCGATTCTACTGACTGTTGTCGGCGCCATGTCAGCGCGCCAGACTACACAAACTGCGAAGCCGCCGGCAAAGCCGACGCCGGCCGCTACGCCGCAAAAACCCCCAGCGGAAAATCACGGACTTGATCTGGCCGACTTTGATCGGACATGCAAACCGTGCGAGGACTTCTACCATTTTGTGAACGGCGGCTGGATCGCGCACAACGAAATTCCGGCGGCGTATCCAAGCTGGGGCCGCATCAATCAACTGGCCGAACACAACCGCGATGTGTTGCACGATATTCTGGAAACGGCGTCGGCGAATAAGGCAAACGTGCCGGGATCGATTGATCAGAAAATCGGGGATTACTACGCGACGTGCATGGACACTACGAAAATTGACGCTGCGGGACTGCATCCGCTGGACGATGAGTTCGCGCGCATCGCAAAGATTTCCGATGCCGCATCATTGCAAGCGGAAGTAGCGCGACTGCAAACGATGGGCGTTGGCGCGATGTTCAATTTCGGATCGGTGCAGGATTTCAAGGACAGCTCGGAACAAACCGGCGGCGCGTTTCAGGGCGGTCTGGGAATGCCGGACCGCGATTACTACACGAAGACCGATGACACGTCTGTGAAATTGCGCGACGCTTATCAAGCGCATCTGGTGAAAATGTTTGGATTGATGGGCGATTCCGCCAATCGCTCAAAAGAGGAGGCCGCAACGGTGATGACGATTGAAACGTCACTCGCCAACGCTTCGATGACAAGAGTCGAGCAGCGCGATCCCGAGAAAATTTATCACCGTATGGGACTGGCCGAGCTGGCCGCGATGACGCCGCATTTCGATTGGCCCGCATATTTTCGCGAGATCGGCTTTCCCGGAATTAATGTTGTGAACGCCGCACAGCCGGATTTTTTCAAGGGACTCGACGCGCAACTGGTTTCGGTTTCTCTCGATGATTGGAAAACGTATCTGCGCTGGCATTTAGTGCATTCGGACGCGCCGTATCTAACGACCGCGATCGTGGATGAGAATTTCGATTTCTTCGGCCGCACAATGACAGGCACACCCGAACAGCTTCCACGCTGGAAGCGGTGCGTATCCGTTACCGATCGCGATTTGGGTGAGGCGCTCGGACAGCTTTATGTTGCGAAAGCGTTTCCTCCTGCGGCAAAAGCGCGCGCGCTGGAAATGGTGCACAACCTGATTGATGCGTTGCGCGAAGATCTGAAGACATTGTCATGGATGAGCCCTGAAACGCGGCTACAGGCAATTACCAAACTGAATGCCATTACGCTGAAAATTGGCTACCCCGATAAATGGCGCGATTATTCCGGAGTGAAAGTGGATCGCGTTTCCTATTTGCAGAATGTGATGCGCGCGCGCCAGGAAGATTTCCACTTTGACGCGGCGAAAATCGGCAAGCCGGTGGATCACGGCGAGTGGGGAATGACTCCGCCAACCGTGAACGCTTACTACAATCCGCTGATGAACGAAATTGTTTTTCCGGCAGGCATTCTGCAATTTCCACTGTTCGATGCGAAGGCCGATGACGCTTTGAATTACGGTGCGATGGGCTCGGTAATCGGCCATGAAATGACTCACGGATTCGACGATCAGGGCCGCCAGTTCGACGCGAAGGGAAATCTTCGCGATTGGTGGACGGAGGAAGACGCAAAAAATTTCCTGGAGCGCGCCACTTGCGTGCAGAAACAATTTGACGCGTATGTTGTATCCGGCGACACACATGAAAATGGCAAGCTGGTGCTGGGCGAGAGCATCGCCGATCTTGGCGGACTGGTGATCGCACACGCCGCATTCCAAAAAGCTCACGCAGGAAAACCGGATGCGCTGGTGGATGGCTTTACGCCGGAACAGCGATTTTTTATCGCGTTCGGCCGAAATTGGGGGCAGATTCTGCGTCCCGCGTATGAAATGATGCTGACGAATACCGATCCACATCCGCTGCCGCGTTTTCGCGCGATCGCGTCACCGCAGAACATGCCGGCATTTGCGGCGGCGTTCGGCTGCAAGGCCGGCGATGCGATGGTACGTCCGGAAGATCAGCGCTGCCGAATCTGGTAGCTGACTGCAACGCCGAAAATTAATTTTGAGAATAGACGCTTGTCCAAAATTTGGGAGGATTTACAAATGAAACGTACCGTGTGGCTCGTTCTAATTTGTGCTGTATCAATCTTACTGCCCGTGATGTTCATCGTTCCCACGGGCCACGTTGTTGCGGCAGCACAAAATGCCGGAACAGAAATTCACGGATTGAATCCCGCGGATATGGATCCGACGTGCAAGCCTTGTGAGGATTTCTACAATTTTGTGAACGGCGGCTGGGCGAAAACGCATCCGATTCCGCCCGCATTCGCAAGCTATGGCCACTTCACGGAGCTGCAGGATCACAATCAGGAAGTTCTGCACACGATTCTTGACGAAGCCGCCGCAAATAAATCCGCGAAGCCTGGTTCCGTCGAACAAAAGATTGGCGATTTTTACTCAAGTTGCATGGATTCCGCGCAGAACGACGCCGCCGGGATTCATCCGCTGGATGCGGAACTGGCGCGCATCGAAAAAATTTCAGACGTGACCGCGCTGCAAGCCGAAGTGGCGCATCTGCACACGATGGGCGTTGGAGTGATGTTCCGCTTCGGCTCAACGACCGACCGCAAGAACAGCTCCGAACAAACTGGGTCGGCTTCGCAAGGCGGTATTGGTTTGCCGAACCGCGAGTACTACACAAAGACGGACGATCACTCCGTGCAACTTCGCGATGCGTATCGCAAGAGCATCGAAAAAATGTTTGTTTTGGCGGGTGACGCGCAAGATCGCGCCGCCGCCGAAGCCGGCACAGTGCTGGCAATTGAAACGAAACTTGCCAATGCTTCGATGACGCCTGTCGAGATGCGCAATCCCGATGCCACCTATCACCGCAAGACTGTCGCGGAGCTGGTGGCGCTCACGCCGCACTTTGACTGGCACGGCTATTTCCGCAACATCGGCTACCCAAACATCGCGATTGTGGACGTAACCACGCCGGACTTTTTCACAGCACTGGACGCAAACATTGGCGCGATTCCACTGGGCGATTGGAAAACATATCTGCGCTGGCATCTGATCCACGCCAACGCGCCAAATCTTTCCGCTCCATTCGTGGCGGAAAATTTCGATTTCTCCGGACGCATTATGACCGGAGCAAAGGAAGATCAGCCACGATGGAAGAAGTGCGTGCAAGCCACGGATCGCGCGCTAGGCGAAGCGCTTGGACAGAAGTATGTGGAGAAAAATTTCCCGCCCGAAGCAAAGGCACGCGCACTCGAAATGGTGCACAACCTGATTGCCGCGCTGCGCGAAGATTTGCAAACGCTGCCGTGGATGAGCCCTGCGACGCGCCAGCAAGCTGTTGCGAAACTAAATGCAATGACCATCAAAATCGGATACCCGGACAAATGGCGCGATTATTCCGCATTCCACGTGGATCGCGGCCCGTTCGTTTCCAATATGCTTCGCAACGCAGAATATAATTTCCACCGGAATCTGGATCGCATCGGCAAGCCGGTGGATCCCGCAGAGTGGGGAATGACTCCGCCGACCGTGAACGCTTCCTACAATCCATCGAGAAATGACATCACGTTCCCTGCTGGAATTTTACAAGCGCCATTCTTTGACGCGAAGGCGGATGACGCGCTGAATTACGGCGGAATGGGAACTGTGATTGGCCATGAAATGACGCACGGTTTCGATGATGAAGGCCGGAAATTTGACGGGCAGGGAAACCTGCGTGATTGGTGGACTCTGGAAGACGCGAAAAATTTTCAGGAACGCGCTGACTGTGTTTCCAAGCAATTTGACGGCTATGTTGTCGCCGGCGATTTGCATGAAAATGGAAAATTAATTCTCGGCGAAAGCATCGCGGATCTCGGCGGAATGGCTATCGCTTTCCGCGCGCTGGAAAAAGCCATCGCGGGCAAACCGCATCCGGCGATTGACGGCTTCACTCCCGAACAGCGATTCTTTATTTCTTCCGCGCGAATCTGGGGAGGAAATTCCACGCCCGAATTCGATCGGTTGCAGGTGGCCACGAACCCGCATCCGCTGGGTCGTTTCCGGGCCATCGCGGCGCCTTCAAATCTGGAAGCGTTCGCAAAGGCATTTGACTGCAAAGCTGGATCGCCGATGGTGCGGGAACAGCCTTGCCGAATCTGGTAATTTTTTCTTGATGTGAAATTGTCGGCGACGCGCAACTGTGCGTTTCGCCGGAAAATATCTTCATTGAAGCGAGGAAAATAAGATGAGCCAGCGTTTCACTCGGAAACTTAAGTTTGTGACTGCCGCAGCAACCGCAATTTTCACGTTTGCGGCAGCCGCACCTGCATTCGGCCAAGCCACACAAGATCCGGCCGCCCAAGCGGAGGAAGCGGCGCGTTTGGCGGCGCAAGCGTGCAATCCGGGGCCGGTCACGTTACCGGCGCGATTGCAAAGCGCTCCCTGGGCCGAAACGCTGAAGCAGGGCGATTACATCGTGCGCGATTTCCACTTCAAGGACGGCGAAACTTTGCCCGAATTGAAGCTGCACTATTACACGCTGGGCGCGCCGGAACGCGATG
>DATBYL010000397.1:0-2475 GCA_036513735.1 Candidatus Acidiferrales bacterium | reverse complement strand
TATTGGGAACGCAGCCATCGTCCTGACCCGTGAATATTTTATTGATGATTCGGTGCGGGTGCGATCCGCGGCAGGGCTGGCCAGGAATTGTTCCCTGCGCGATCCAGAGCGGCCAGCCAGCGCCGCGCAACTTCACGGAGTTTTTCGATATTCAGTCCGCGATGGTGCGGCGGAAAATCTTCCAACTTCAGAAGTCCGGCGCGTAAGAGAGATTTCGTTCCGCGTAGATTCTCGCGCGAATGATGATGGAATGCGGCGGTCACCTGAATCAATCCTTGCAGAAACGTTTTTTCCGGCGGCTCGGTATGCAGCCAAATTTCTTCCCAGGCTTCGTGTGCTTCAAAAAAGTAACGCGCGTTAAAAAGTTCAACGCCGTGCGCGAAAAGTCCTTCTTCGCTTCCATGGGATTTCGTTTCGCTGAGATTCGTCGGAATCACCTTCGGTTGAGTCGTCAATTTCTTGCGTGGCTTCCCCACCGGAAGGCCCGATTTGGATTTTGCAGACATGACGCGGCATAATAGCAAAGCCCAATGATTTCGCGGCAGCATAGTTTGGGCGCGACGCACTTTTACACCTCCGGCTTGCGGAGGGTCCAACCGTGAATAAAGTCCACCTCGTTCTCGTCATCCATTCGCATCAGCCGGTTGGGAATTTTGACGCCATACTTGAAAAAATCTATCAGCAATCTTATTTGCCATTCTTGCAGCACCTCGCAAGACATCCCGGCGTGCGCATGGGTCTGCATTACACGGGTCCGCTTCTGGAATGGCTGGACGCGCACCATCCGGAATTTATGGAGGAGCTGTGCAAACTTGCGGCGCGCGGCCAGGTGGAAATTATTGGCGGCGGATTTTATGAGCCCATCATGATTTCCATTCCTCCGCGGGATCAGGCGGCGCAATTTAAGCGCATGAGCGATTACATTGTGCGTCGGTTCGGAAGAGCGCCTTCCGGTGCATGGCTTGCCGAACGTGTGTGGGAACCTCAACTTCCCGCGGCGTTTGAAGCTGCAAAAATAAATTACACGCTGCTCGACGACGTACATTTTCAGGCTGCGGGCATAGAACTGGAAGATTTGTTCGGCTATTACATTGCGGAAGATCGCGGCGCGAAAGTGAATGTAATTCCCGGACTGAAGTCGCTGCGCTATCTGGTGCCGTTTCGCGGCATCGACGAAATTCTGGCGTATTTGCGCGGCGTTGCGGAACGTCACCCCAATGGAATGGCGGCGATGGGTGATGACAACGAAAAGTTTGGCGCGTGGCCGGGAACTTACGATCACTGTTATCGCGATGGATGGCTCGAAAAGTTTTTCGCGGCGCTCGAAGAAAATGCCGACTGGCTCGTCACTACTCCGCCGGGCGAATATCTTGCGCAGCATCCTCCGTTGGGACGCGCCGCGCTACCCGCCGCTTCTTACACCGAGCTGATGGAATGGGTGCTGCCGACGCCGGCGCGAAACCAAATGGCAAAAGTAGGAAGTGAATTTGGTGGACGTCCCGAAGTGATGCGTTTTTTACGAGGCGGAATCTGGCGCGGCTTTTTGTGCAAGTACCCGGAAGCGAATTTGCTCCACAAGAAAATGCTGCGCGTCTCGCGAAAGATTGGCGGTGTGCGCGCGGGAGCGCTCGGACGCGCCGCGGCGGAAAAGTTGGAAAGCGCGAAAACGCACCTGCTGCGCGCGCAATGCAATGACGCTTACTGGCACGGCGTATTCGGCGGAGTTTACGCGCCGCACTTGCGCACCGAACTTTGGCGCGAACTAATTCGCGCGGAATGTATTGTGGAATCGCTCGGCGCTGTCCGCGCGCAGAGCGTACACGGCGAACGATTTGATTTTGACGCCGATGGCGCAGAGGAAATTTATTTAACTTCGCCAAACTTCGCAGCTCTGCTGAAACCGAATGACGGAGCTACCGTGGCGGCGCTGGATTTTCGCTCGGAAGCTGTGGCGCTCATTAATTCGCTGCAGCGGCGCCCGGAAACGTATCATGCACGCGTGGCCGAAGCAGTGCATGGCGAAACGGGCGGAGTCGCTTCCATACACGATCAGATCCGCGCGAAGGAATCCGGTCTCGCGGATCGTCTGCGATACGATCGCTGGCCTCGAAATGCATTCCGGTTGCTGCTGTTTCCAAACGGAAAAACATATTCGGATTACGACGCGATTCGATTGGACGAAAGCGCCGCGTTTGCCGCTGGCGTTTATTCCGCGAAGAAATCTAGCGGTGGGGAAGTTGCGTGTGAGTTGAAAGCGCCATTGGAAATCGCGAGCGGCTACGTTGGTCCTGCGCTGAAAGTTACGAAGGATTTTTTATTTGCGCCGACCGATGCAGGCTTCCGCATTCGCTGCCGACTGGGACTGAAGGATGTAGGCCAATCGCCGCGATCATTGCTGCAGTTTCAGGCCGGCCTGGAAATTGTAATTAATTTGCTAGCGCCAAATGCCGCGGATCGCTACTTTGAAGTCGGCGC
>DATBYL010000396.1:0-2193 GCA_036513735.1 Candidatus Acidiferrales bacterium | reverse complement strand
TCTTTCGCTGGAAAAAATAGTGCTGGTGGTGCGCAACGCGCTGGAATACGTGCGTTTGGAATCGGAAAACCGCCGGCTTCGCGCTGAACTCGAAGAGAAGCATCAAATTCTCGGCAATAGCGTGCCCATGAAAGCGCTGCGTCAGCAGATTGCATTGACTGCGCCGACCAACGGCCGCGTGCTGATTTACGGCGAGAGTGGAACGGGCAAGGAACTGGTGGCGCGCGCGCTGCATGCCAGTAGCTTGCGGGCGGCGATGCCGTTCGTCGAAGTAAACTGCGCCGCTATACCTGAAGAATTGATCGAATCGGAAATGTTTGGGCATCGCAAAGGCAGTTTCACGGGCGCGGGCGAAGACAAGGTCGGAAAGTTTTTGAAGGCGGACGGTGGAACACTGTTTTTGGATGAAGTAGGCGACATGAGCTTGAAGACGCAGTCGAAAGTCCTGCGTGTATTGGAAGAACAACGCGTGGAGCCTTTGGGTTCGCATACGCCAGTTACCGTGGATGTGCGCGTAGTGGCTGCCACGAATAAGAAACTGGAAGAAGAAATCGGCCGGAATGCTTTTCGAGAAGATTTATTTTACAGGCTGAACGTGATCCCCTTTTACGTCCCGGCGTTGCGCGATCGCATTGAGGATATTCCGATTCTGGCGGCGCATTTCCTGAAAGCGTTTTGCGAGGAGTACGGCAAGAAACAGAAGGAATTCAGCGCGCCTGCGATGGATGTGCTGCTGAGCTATCCCTGGCCGGGAAATGTGCGCGAACTCAAAAATCTAGTAGAGCGATTGGTGATCATTTGTCCTTCGCCTCGCATCGAGCCGCATCATTTGCCGCCGGAATTATTTCGCGGCGCTTCAAAAAGTCCGCAGAAGCCTTACGAGAGCTTGCAGGAAGCGCGGGCGGCGTACGAGCGCGAATTCGTGCTGCGCAAGTTGGAAGAAAATCGCTGGAATATGACCAAAGCGGCGCAGGCTCTGGGTCTCGAACGCAGTCACCTCTACAGAAAAATGCGCACGCTCGGCATCGCTCCTGCGAGAGAATAAAAGTTATTCTTGGTAGTCGGCGAGTTGTTCCAGCTGGCGGTGCCAATCGAGTTGGCGAACGATCGCGGAATTCTGGCGCCAGTGCGGTTGCACTTTAACCATAAGTTCCAGAAAGATTTTGACGCCGAGAATGGTTTCGAGTTCCTGACGAGCTTGCGTTCCGATCTTCTTGATCGTGGCGCCGCCCCTGCCGATGAGGATTCCCTTCTGGCCTTCGCGCTCGACGTAAATCGTGGCGCGTATGCGCGTGATCTTCTCCGTCTCTTCAAAATTGTCAACGAGCACGGCAATGGCGTGGGGAACTTCTTCGCGCGTGATCAGGATTGCTTTCTCGCGAACGAGCTCGGCGGCGAGGAAACGTTCAGGCTGATCCGTGAACTGATCGGCAGGAAAATGCGGCGGCGCTTCGGGAAGCCGCGCCAGCCACGAATTTACCAAGTCGAGGCAGCCGGCGCCGGTGAGCGCGGAGATGGGGAAAATTTCCGCGAAAGCAAAAACTTTACTGTAGCGCTCGATCATCGGCAAAAGAAGCTGTTTGTGGATGCGGTCCACTTTATTCAGCAAGAGATAAACGGGCCCGTGAAATCGCTCGACCCACTGAATCGAGAAACGGTCACCGGCGCCGAAATCAGCAGTGGCGTCGACGATGAGCGAAAGGATGTCGATGCCTTCCAGCGCGTGCTGCAATTCGTCCATCATCATGCGGCTTAGAACATTTTCCGGCCGGTGAATGCCGGGAGTGTCCACCAGGACAATTTGCGCGTCGTCGCGATTCAAAATTCCCTGAATACGATTGCGAGTAGTTTGCGGCTTGGGCGAAACGATGGCGACTTTCTGGCCGACCAGCGTGTTTACAAGCGTGGACTTGCCTGCATTAGGGCGGCCAACAATCGCGACGACGCCGGACTTGAAAGGCATGGAGACAACAATTGTACGCCATTGGGCTTGATGCGAGTAGCTTCACAAGCGTGCGAAACAAGCCCACCGCGCGACAATGTTTTCTTGCAGAGATTCAGTTGAGGCGGGCGCGGACGCGCAGGACTTTGCGCTGATTGGCTTCGAGGACTTCGAAGCGAAGGCCATCCGCGTCGATCACTTCGCCGGTGCGAGGAACGTGGCCTGCAAGGCTATTCAGCAAACCCGCGATA
>DATBYL010000395.1:0-4772 GCA_036513735.1 Candidatus Acidiferrales bacterium | reverse complement strand
GTACCGCCGCAGACGCTTACGAAATGGCGGAACACCGCGGGCGCCCCGCGCATCGCCTGATACGCACCGCGCGCCACATTCGGATGGCTCGCAAGCCACAGCGCCGCGTTCGTCACAATGCGCGTGTCGCGCATCATCGCTCGACGCTCCTGCTCAAATCGTTGCATCCATACTTCTTCCGGTATTTCGCGCTGCACCACATATTTGCTTAGCAATTCCGCCGTCGCCAACGCCTGCGCCATTCCGGAACCCGTGATTGGATCCACAAATCCCGCGGCGTCCCCCAGCAAAACTGCGCCCGGCACCGCTCCGGTTTTCGCACGCGCTCCAAGTGGAGAACATCCCGCCAGCGGGGAAATTTGTTCGGCGCCGTGCAGTCGTTCTGCAAGCATCGGCTCTGAGTTCACCCAACGTGTGAATTCACTCGACGCCGGCCCATCCAGTCCATCCGATTCGACAAGCGCCGCAACAAGCACTTCGCGATCCGGCAGAGGCGTGACATACAGCTCGTATCCACGCCGCGGAAAAACATCCACCCACGGCGGCTGCTCACATCCGGGCTTCACACGGAAATGCACGCGCAAACCAAATCTCTTCCGACTCAGCGGCATATCCAAGCCCAGCGCTTTGCGAATCGGCGAATTGAGTCCATCGGCGGCAATCACCAAATCGCCGCGGCGTTGTTCCCCGTCAACGATTATTCCAGTCACTCGCCCATTTTCTACGATCGGCGCATCCACTTGCGCACCCGTGTATGCGGAAACGCCTGGCGTTGCAGACGCCGCCGCAAAAAGGATTCCATCCAAATGAAGACGCCGCTGCCCGCGTCCTTCCGCAGGCTTGCCTTTCCGTGCGGGAAACTGCCCTTCCATTTTGAAATTCGGAAAAATGTAGCGGACTCCGAAGAACGGCGCTCCGCCAATCGCAGAGCCCAATCCCATTCGCTCCAGCGCCGCAACGCCTGCGGGCATCAATCCTTCGCCGCACGGTTTTTCGCGTGGAAATGTGCTGCGCTCGAAGAGCTCGACTTCAACTCCCGCACGCCCCAGCAGAATCGCAAGCGATGCTCCGCCCACACCTCCGCCGGCAATCAGCACCCGCAACATCGCTCCCCCCATTTAAGCCGTCCACGTCAATGCAAAACGCTTCAGCCACTACTGAAGCGTCAGTTAAATTTCGGCAAGAACCGCGGCTTATTTCCCATCGCCGCGCGATAGCGTTCATCCGACAACAACATCCGGTCTTCCACGGCCAATCGCGAATGCAGCACCAATCCATTCCCAATCGCCGCAACCAGCGCGCTGATCCACGCGGTGTAAATCAGCGGCAATGCAATCAGTTCCACAAAAACGGCCGCGTAATTTGGATGCCGCACCCAGCGATATGGCCCGTCGCTAACCACACCAAGCGGCGCCGAATTCACAATCTGCACATTCCAATGCGAGCGCAGCGTGCGAATCACCCACCAGCGCAGCGCGTTGGAAAGTAAAAACAAAATTGCCATGGGAATTGCCAGCGCGGGAATTAGTGGACGCCGCCGAAAAATCACTTCCGCGCCCGCGCCAATCAGTACAACGGTATGGACGACCACCATCCACTGGAAATGCGGTTCGGAAACTCGCGCAGCACCGCGCGCAATCATATCTTTTTGATTTGTGCGCGAAATTCTCAACTCGACGACGCGGCCCAGGCCAACCACAACGAGCAGCGCCAGATACGCTATGCGCGTTACGTCCACTGGAGCAGCATCATCTCCGCGCTGAAGCCCGGCCCGAACGCGGTAAGCAGACCGTATTCTCCAGCAGACATTTTCCCCTTGGTCATCCACTCCTGCAGAACGTAAATCACTGAAGCACTCGACAAATTTCCGTAATCGCGCAGCACATCCCACGAATATTGCGTCATCGCACGTGGCAATCCCAGTTCTTCCTCGATGAACAGAAGCAGTTTCTGGCCTCCCGGATGCAACACGAATGCGGCCATATCGTCCTGCTCAAGTCCGTAGCTGGCCAGAAAACCTTCGACCAGCCCTTTGATCTTGTCTCGAATCAATTGCGGTACGTCCTTAGAAAGGACGATGTGCAGGCCGCCTTCTTTCAAATCGAATCCCATCGCGTCAATCGAGTGCGGAAAAAGGTGGCTCCGAGTTCCCAATATTCTCGGACGATTCACCGCCGGTGCATTGCCATTTCCGTTTCCTGCGTGCGATACACCTTTCACAGAATGCGTCGCCGAATTTCCGCGTGACACGACAGCAGCCGCCGCGCCATCTCCAAATAAAATTGTGGAAATTAAGTTTGCCGGAGACATATCACGCCGCTGGAAAGTCAGACTCGGCAATTCGACAGATACGATCAGCACATTTCCTTCCGGCACACCCTTCAGAAAATCCCATGCCCGGCCGAGCGCCGCCGCGCCTGCCGCGCATCCCAGCTCGGTGATCGGCAACCTGCGCACATCCGAACGAAATCCCAGATCGTTAATCAGGTACGCGTCCAGCGAAGGAATAATCACGCCGGTGCAAGAAATCGTAATCAGTAAATCGATATCCGTCGCAGCCAAGCCGGCATTCTTCAGGCAATCCGCCGCAACCTGACGCCCGAGCTTCACGGAATGTTCCTGATACTCCTTCGTAGTTTGTTCCAGTGATCGCGGCTCGATGGTGTAGTCCGGCGGAAAAATAAAATAACGCTTATCCACTTTCGCGTTCTGGATTACTTCCAGCATCATCGAAGTGCGCGATTCACTCAGCGGAAATACTTTGTTCAAATACGCTTTCACATCGTCGATTGTTACGACGTGCTCCGGCAAAGCCGTGGCTGTGGCGGATACAGAAATTGGCGCGCCCGCTGATACCGTCTCCCACCGCGATTGCTCGTCTCGTGGAGACAGCATTTCCGCGGGGCTAGTGATTAGCTTTGCGGTCATCAACTCCCCTTGGTCTAACTTCGTGAAGCTGGCAGATTATTTCCCGGCGAGCACGATGTCATATTCAATTTGCACTTCGTCTTTTACCTTGATAGTGCCGCCGGCGACCTTGATCGGCGTGATGCCAAAGTTGGTTTGTAATACAGTAGCGGTGCCTCGATAGTGCCCGTTTTCCAGATTCGTTTCAAGCTCGATTGGTTTTGTCTGGCCGTGCAGTGTCAATTGGCCGTGGACTCGCCAGCGCGACTCTCCAATGCTTTCTACGCTCACTGAAGCAAAGTGGATTTCGTGAAAGTGCTCGGCGTCCAGCACTTCCGGGCCAAGCATACGCTGCTGAACGGCGGCTCGGTCGCTCTCGGGTGCATCCGGGTCAACAACTTTCATCGCCGCCACGTTCACGTCAAACGACACAGAAAATGGTTTTGACGCATCCACATCGCCACGGGAAATCGGCGCCACGATTTCGTGATCGTGTCCAGCCCCGGAAAAAAAGCCCGTTTTGCCAATGCGTACGGTTAACCGGGAGTGTCCGGCGTCAATCGGCCGTTTTTCAGCGCCGATTGCGCCAGAAAATAGACATGCCAGAACTGCAATGATTACCAGTTTTCGACGCCCCAGAATCCTATACCCCCATAGTCCCGTTCTTAGTTTTGATTCTCCGGCATATGAATTGGTTGCTGAAAATTACTCCGCCCGCCTTTGGCGTTTCGATTCCGCCGATGTACACTTGTATTTCCGAGGGGACCGGCAAGAAAGCTACTGCCTGGGGGAACGTGGATGCCGGACGAGTTGGCCGAAAAAGTAATCACTATTCTTTCGACGGTAAAACATATTCCACGTGAAAAAATCACGATGGAAAGCTCGCTCGTTGATCTGGGCTTCGATTCACTCGACACAATTTCTATGCTCTTTGAACTTGAGACGGCCTTCAATATTTCAATTCCGGATGAAAACGCCCGCTCTATTCGTTACGTTCATGAAATTGTTGACGGCATTCGCACACTCCAGGCTGCTACTCCTCCCGCCGCCGCAGCTTCGCCGCAATAGGGCTACCAACTGATGCCCCAATTGCGCGTCGCAATCACAGGAATCGGAACAGTCTCTGCGCTCGGCTCGAACACGCAGGAAACCTGGGAATCTCTGCGCAACGGCTACTCGGCGATCGGCCCGATCGACGATCCAAACCTAAAAACTTTGCGGTTCCACAACGCCGCCATTGCGCGCGGCTACGATCCATCAGCGCACTTCACTCCGTCTGCGCTCGATCATCTTGACCGCTTCGCGCAATTTGCCGTCGTTGCTGCACGCGAAGCTGTCACCGACGCGAAAATCGAATGGACCGACGAACTTCGCCAGCGCACTGCGGTCGTCACCGGTTCCGGAATCGGCGGACAGTCCTCGCAGGACATGGGATTTGTCCACGTGTATCAGCAGGGCCGCGATCGCGTTCATCCGCTCACCATTCCGCGCACTATGGCCAACGCCGGTGCCAGTCACGTCTCCATGGAATTTGGAGTCACCGGCCCGGCCTTTACACTTTCAACCGCCTGCTCTTCTTCCAATCACGCCATTGGAATGGCGCTGCAGCTTTTGCGATCCGGAATGGCCGATATGGTTCTCGCCGGCGGCAGCGAAGCCCCTATGAGTTTTGGTCTGCTGAAAGCGTGGGAAGCAATGCGCGTCGTTGCGCCGGACACGTGCCGCCCATTTTGCAAAGATCGCCACGGAATTATTTTGGGTGAAGGCGCGGGAATGTTAGTGCTTGAGCCGCTCGAAATCGCGCGCGCGCGCGGCGCTCATATTTACGCCGAACTGGCCGGTTGCGGCATGTCCGCCGACGCGAG
>DATBYL010000394.1:0-3419 GCA_036513735.1 Candidatus Acidiferrales bacterium | reverse complement strand
CTCTGCCCCTCGGCACCATTTGTTTCCTTTTACTCCACAGCAAATTTGATTTTTGACGCACTCATGCGGGTCGATGCCACAGTGCCGACGATTAATCGTCAATCGCAATTGACGTGCGAGATGTAAGAAGGATTCAACCGAGAAGTTTGCAGTAGCCTGTCTACGCGCCGAACAAATTCGCCAAGAACAGTACCGCGCCAACGACTAAAATCCCACCGACGACAAATGGAAAGTAATCCGTTCTCTGTGGAACAACTCGTTTTCGGAATGCCATGATTTCAGTTCTCCAGATAGTGGTGTGCGGCGGGTCAGGAATAAATCGTCCCGCAACGCGATTGGACTCCGGTGAGTATCGACTGGGAACTTGATAAGGATGCGTGGTCCGCGTCAACATGATACAAAATTACAGTGCCAGCCCGAAGAACGGAATGGGGCGATTCCTGTACTTCAATCAAAGAAATCGCGTAGGGACGCCGCTTCTCTACTTCCCCGCCGTCTTTCCCAGCGCCAACGCCTGCACGCTTTGATCCGCGGCAAATTTATTGAACGCCGCTCCGTCCGTCGCGAGGAAATGATCAAACTCCGCCGCGCGCTTTTTCACTTCGCCGGAAAGTTCCGCCAACTCATCCAAGGTCAACTGTGAAGGCGCCTCTCCGTACGCCGAGGAAATCTGACCATTCACGCGCAAAAGCCGGTCCTGCACTCTCGAAAGAGAATGCAGAAACGCTTTGCTGTCACGCGGAGCGTCTCGATTGTAAAGCGGGTCCTCCATCGCTTCTACTTTCACGTCCAAACTCATGGCGCGCGTCCCCAATTCATCTTTCTCATGCAGACCCAACGCCAGTAGCTGCGCTCGAATCGCTTCCATGTGATTCACTAAAACATTCAAATCCGAAAGCGCGCTTCGAGCATCGATCGCCGCCTTGGTCTGTGCCGCAAACCCCGCGGCGTTAGCTTTCATTCGCGGATCAGCCTCAACCTTGAATGTTTGACTCTGCGTCTGTTGCGTCGCAGTATCCTGCGCGTCAATCCGATACGTTCCGGGCGGCACCGGAGGCGCTCCTCCGCCACGGCCACCTCCGCCGCCTTCCTCACTCGCGCCACCTTCGGCTGCGACAGTGAAATCCAGCGGCGTCGGCCCCTCAAAATTCAAAGGCCACACAAGCCGATTGATTCCGGCGTGCGGACGCGAATCAATTCTCCGAATTACGTGCCCCTCGGAATCCATCACGGAGATGCGGATAGGCCCGGCAGTCTGTTCCGGTGTTCTATTTATGCTGTACGTGATCACCGCACCGTTCGGCGGATTCGGCGCGGTAAACGCACCGATCGAATATCCTCCCCCGCGCGACGTGTGCCATCGCGTCGTGGTCGCAACCGGGAACAGATGAAACACCGTGTCCGCCGGCGGCATATTTTCCAGCGGTGAAATATCGTCCAGAATAAATGCTCCGCGTCCATGCGTAGCTACAACCATATCGTGCGCCTTAGCGTTGAAGAGCAAATCGAAAACCGGCGTGACGGGAAGTCCTGCGCGAAGTGGCTTCCAATCCGAGTCGCCTTCCGAATAGAAAAGTCCCGTGTCCGTCCCGACCACAAGCAATCCTCGCTTGTTCGGGTCTTCGCGCACAACGAAGGCGGGATCTCCCGGCGGCAGATTCCGCGTAATCGCCGTCCACGTTTTGCCGAAGTCCTCTGTCTTAAAAACGTAAGGTTTATCGTTGTCCAATTGATGAAAATCCACTGCTGCGTAAGCCGTCCCCGTTGCAAATGGTGACGCGTCTATTTGCGAAATGCGTCCCCACTCCGGCAGATTCGCCATCGCGCCCGCCACATTCGTCCAGTGTGCGCCTGCGTCACGCGTTACTTGTACACATCCGTCATCCGTGCCAACCCAAATTACGTTTGGATCGACCGGCGAAATTGAAATCGAAAGAATCGTGTCGTAATTTTCCGCGCTACTCATGTCCAAAATAATCGGTCCGCCGGTCAGCGCTTGTTTTGATTTGTCGTCGCGCGTCAAATCGCCGGAAATCGCCGTCCAATGCGCGCCTGCGTCTTTCGAGCGGAATAACACATTCGCGCCGATATAAACTTCGTTCGAGTCCTTCAGCGAAATCGCAATGGGCGCAGTCCAGTTGAAACGATATTTTAGTTTTGAAACTTCAAGGTCGAATTGCGAAAGGTTGTAGGGCCGCACCGCCGCGCTCGCTTCATTTTCACGATTCGTGCGCACCATATTGCCGCTCTGCGAGTCCGCATAAACGTAAGGAGATCCGCCGCGTCCCGGCACAACATATTGTCCGTCCCCACCAACGAACACTTGCCAGTCATTCGGCCCGATGCCGCCAGTCTTCAAACTATTCGACGGCCCGCACCACCCGTTGTTGTCCTGCAATCCCACGCAGACCGTGTACGGCACGCGATCATCAATCGCCACGCTGTACATTTGTTCGATCGGAACGTTGTCCATGTATCGCCAGTGGTCTCCCGCATCGGATGAAACATATATCCCGCCATCATTTCCTTCGATCAAGTGCGCTGGATCTTTCGGATCTATCCACAGCGAGTGATGATCCGGATGCACGCCGCGCGCGATGATGTGCGCGTTTCTTCCGCCATCCGTGGATAATAAAATGTCGAACGACAGAAAATAAATCCTGTCTTCGTTATCTTGCGGCACATACAAGTGAGTAAAATAGAATGGACGCGCCTGAATCGAGCGGTCGTCCGAAACTTTCGCCCAGCGATTACCTCCATCGCGCGATTCCCACAGCACTCCGCTCTTCGATTCCACCAGCGCATAAATATGCGAAGGATTGCTCGGCGCGATCGCAATTCCAATTCGTCCCATCAATCCCGTAGGCAATCCTGTCGACAATTTCTGCCACGTGTCCCCGCCATCCGTGCTGCGATAAACACCACTCGACGCGCCGCCACTTTCCAAAATCCATGGACGCCGCGTCACCTGCCACATTCCCGCGTACAACACCTTCGGATTCTGAGGATCCATCACCAGATCGCTCGCACCCGTCGTATCATTTATGTACAAAACTTTCTGCCAACTTTTGCCCCCGTCCGTTGTGCGAAAAACTCCGCGGTCCGCATTCGCTCCCCACGCATGTCCGATCGACGCCACATAAACCGTGTTCGCATCCGCCGGTGAAACCAGCATCACCGGAATTTGTCCGGTCGTCTCCAGTCCCATTCGCTTCCAACTCGCGCCGCCGTCGGATGAAAAAAATACCCCGCGTCCGCGTATCACGTCATTTCGTGGATTCCCTTCTCCCGTGCCGACCCATATCCAGTTCGGATTCTGCGGCGCAATCGCAATCGCGCCAATCGATCCCGTCGGCATGTTGTCCCAAATCGCGCGCCACGTAATTCCGCCGTCGATTGTCTTCCACATTCCTCCGCCC
>DATBYL010000393.1:0-8218 GCA_036513735.1 Candidatus Acidiferrales bacterium | reverse complement strand
AGGAAGTTGACGAGCTGGAGCATCGCATCGATCAACTTTCCGCGCGAGCGGCCGCGATTAACAACAGTCTCGATCGCATGCAGAAGCAGCAGGCGGCATCCGGTTACGGATTGCGTGGAGACATGGTGGCCGCGCAAGCCAGTATGAAAACAAATCTGCAGAAGGCGCAGAGTTCGATGGAGCACAACGATCCGGTGAAGGCCAAGAAATATGCGGAATTGGCGACGGCAAATGCCGAGACATTGGAACAGTTTTTGGGACGGTGAAGTGGGCCGCAAAATAACAGCGCGACGTTATTGTTTTGAAACGTCTACGAAGTAGAGATCGGTGGCTACGTCGAAATCGTCCTTGCTGAGATTCGTTTTCATAGTCTGCCATTCGGTTGTTGGCGTGATGGTTTGCCAGTTGTCTTTACTCCCGACACGTATGGGCATGGCGAAAGCCGGCTCGTCCACTTTCCAACGATAGCTTACGGTTCCATCGGCGGGCTGAAATTTCAGTTCGAGAGCTGGAATTGCGGTGTGCCGCAAATACTGGTCAAACACCGGAGTTAAATTCATTCCCGTTTGCTGATTGAAATAGGCGACGACATCTTCCGTCATAATATTTTGATATTTGAAGTGCTGGTAGAAATCGTGAATGAGTTGGAACCAGCGATCGTCATTATTGACGATGCTGCGAAGCGTGTTGATGAAAAGCGCGCCCTTGAAATATTCGTCCTGTGGAGGAGTGCCATTAATTCCTCGCTGCGTGATAATCGGCTCGCGATTCTGCACTTTCTTTTTGTACGCGTTTGTATATTTCAGGCCATCTTCTTTGCGCCATCTATACTCCACGTAGAGACATTCCAGATACGTGGCCCACGCTTCGTGAATCCACATGTCGGAACGATCCGCGGCGGTAATGCTGTTGCCGAACCATTCGTGCGCGCTTTCGTGAATAATGATGAAATCGAAGCGTGGACTGATGCCGACGCCGGTCCAATCGCGCTCCAAATAACCATTCGCGAAATGATTTCCGTAGGTGACGGCGCTTTGATGTTCCATTCCGGCGTAGGGCACTTCAATTAATTTGTAACCGTCTTTGATGAACGGATATTCGCCGAAATAGTGTTGATACGCTTCCAGCATTCCCTTTGCTTGCGCGAATTGCGTTTTCGCTTTCTCCAAATCTTCGGGCAGCGCATAAAAATCCAGCGTAAGATCGCCCATCTTGTCCGCAAAATGTTGATAATTGCCGATGTTCATCGAAACGTCGTAACTGTTGATCGGATAATTTACCTGCCAATCCCAGCGCGTGTAGCCATCGCCCAAATCTGTTTTGCCGATGAACCTTCCGTTGGAAACGTCCACCAGATCGTTGGGGATTGAGACGCTAATTTGCATGTTTTCGACTTCGTCGCGCCACTGATCTTTATTGGGCCACCAAACGCTCGCGCCGATGTCCTCGCACGCCGTATTGATCCACGGATGTCCGGAGGTATCTTTCTTAAACGTAATGCCGCCGAATCGGGCGACCTCGACAGGATTGCCGGAATAGTAGAAATCGATGGTGTATTCGCGGCCGGTCTTCAACGTCTCGGGAAAATCGATGAACACCGCGCCGGAATCACGTTCGTATTTAAGCGGCGTTGTGCCCAGCAGAATTTTGTCCACGTTCAGCGCGGAATGTAGATCAAGCTGTATCCGCGTGCCATCCTTCAACATTTTGAAACGAATGGAATTTTTTCCGCTGAGATATTTCTTCTCCGGATCGACACGGACATCAAGGTGATACCAGAGCAGGTCGTTATTGGCGCGGTAAGGGCCGTATGCGCCGCGCAGAATATCGGCATGAGTTGGCGCGGAAGGAGTTTGCGGCGGTTGCTGCGCGAGAGCAGCTCCCGTTACGCAAGATAAAATCAGAAACAACCCAAGCAGAACTCTCTTCCCGACCTGCTGCGCCATTGCAAACCTCACCTGTGAAGCGTTAAATTATCCGCGGACGGCACAAGGTAGCACGTTGCGGGATTCACTGGCCAGCGGAACCCTCGACTGACGCGAATTTTGCGGCGTAAATCAAATGCGACCCTGAGGCATTCTGGTGCATCCATTATATTGGGACACTTCTGGGAACAAGCGGGAGGCTTACCTTGAAAATATCACTCTCAAAGAAAATTATGATTGGCGCCGTGACCTGCGCCGTGGCACTGGCTGTGGCGGCGGGCGGATTGCAAGCCGGACAACCGCAAGACGCTCCGCCTTCAATGCAGGACCAACCTCAGCCGGGACAATTGGATCCGCAGGCGGCGCACTTGTCACCGCAACAATTGCAGCAGTTGGTGGCGCCGATAGCGCTCTATCCTGACGCGCTCGTCGCGCAAATACTCGCTGCCTCCGCGTACCCCACGCAGATTGTAGAAGCCGAGCGATTCATGCAGGCGAATGCAAATCTGAAGGGCGCGGAGTTAGGCAAGCAAGTGGATCAGCAGGACTGGGATCCCAGCGTGAAAGCGCTGACGCAATTCCCTTCCGTGCTGGCGGACATGGACAAAAATCTTTCGTGGACGTCAACGCTCGGCGACGCGAATGTGAACCAGCAGGCCGCGGTGATGGATGCCGTGCAGGTCATGCGTCATAAGGCGGAGCAATCGGGCAATTTGAAATCCGGTGCGCAGGAAACTGTGCAGGATCAGGGATCCAATGTTGAAATTGCGCCGACCGATCCGCAAATCGTTTATGTGCCCGACTACGATCCGAACCTTGTCTACGGATATCCCGTGGGATATTGGCCGGGATTCTATCCGTGGTGGGGAATCGGCGGTCCGTGGTCATGGGGAGTCGGTTTCGGCATCGGCCCCTTCTTCGGATTTGGCTGGGGCTGGGGCGGATGGGGATTTGATTGGGGACATCGAGGATTGCTGTTCGGCGGCCATCCGTATGCGTTTCGGAGCCACGCGTTCTACGATCGCAACGCTTTTGCGCACGGCAACTATCGCGGATTCGGGCGGCCTGGCGAACGCGGGACGCCGAACACGCGCGGATTTTCCAGTCCGGATAACCGCGGAAGAAATACCACCAACACGCGCGGCGGTTTTGGCGGAGTGCAGCACGGCGGTGACGTGAGAGGCCAGTCTTCGCGCGGCCGTTCCAGCATGGGCGGCGGAGTTTCGCGCGGTGGCGGAGGCGGTCACGGTGGCGGTCACGGACGCGGGCGCTAGTCAACTAATTGATTGATCGGATCGCCGGTGAAATCGGCGGCCTGCGAAATAAATCACGAAAACATTCATACAGATTGGCTTAAGCCGGAATGGAGAAATAAACGATGGCGACGCGAATGCGCAATTCCACGGGAAATTATCTTCGAGGTTTTGGCGGTGTGATTGCGTGCGCCGCTGTCACGATTTGCTTCGGTCTTGTTGCAGGCGCGGCTCAGGGACAAGCGGCCGCGCAACAATCGTCCGCTGGCGCTGGTGGACCCGCGATGATGCGGAAGACGTCGGCGAAAGCGCCGGTGGCAGGTCATCAAACATTTCCATCGGCGATGGCGGCGAGCCAGGCGCTGGTTGCCGCGATGCAAAGTGACGATCAGCAAGCGCTAATGAAAGTGCTGGGGCCAGACTCGAAGGAAATTATTTCGTCGGGTGATGAAACCCAGGATAAAAACGAGCGCTCGGACTTCGTGATGAAATATCAGGAGATGCATCGCCTGGTGACGGAGCCGGACGGCACGACTACGCTTTACATCGGCGCGGAAAACTGGCCTACGCCAATTCCGCTGATGCACGCCGCGGGCGGATGGTATTTCGATACGGCCGCCGGAAAAAAAGAAATTTTGTACCGGCGAATTGGAAGCAACGAACTGAACGCGATTCAAGTGTGCCGCGAACTGGTTGACGCGCAGAAGGAATATAACGCCAAACCGCACGATGGCGATTCCACAAATCAGTACGCGCAGAAATTCTTCAGCGATCCCGACAAACACAATGGACTTTATTGGACGACGGCTTCCGGCGAAGAACAAAGTCCGATTGGTCCGCTAGTGGCGTCTGCTGAAGCGGAAGGATACTCGCACGATGCGAATCATCAGGCGCAGCCCTTCATGGGCTATTATTTCCGCGTGCTGAAAGCGCAAGGCGCGAATGCTCCCGGCGGCGCGAAGAGTTATCTTGTCGGCGGGAAAATGACGCGCGGATTTGCGTTCGTGGTTTATCCGGCGGAATACAGATCGTCGGGCGTGATGACCTTCATCGTGAATCAAGATGGAGTTGTTTACGAGAAAGACCTCGGCGTGAAGACGGCGGAAATCGCGAAGGCGTTGACGGCGTATAACCGCGACGCGACGTGGCGGAAAGCCGACTGAGCGGTCATTTCTTCTTGGTTTGGTTCATGCGACGGAAACCAGTTTGATTCGCGGCTAGCTTTCCGCTGTAGATTGCCATGCCGATCGCGGAGTTCATGCCCGCTTTTTCAAGTGCCGCAACTTCGCGCATCGTTGTGATTCCGCCCGCCGCGGTGATGGGAAGTTTGGTCAGGTGCTGCAACTCGCGAAACCACTTTAGATCTGTTCCCTTCATGGCGCCTTCGTTATCCACCAGCGTCGAAAGAAATCCGGAACAATAGGGTTCCAGTTCCGGAATTACTTCCGCCGGGCGGAGTTTCAGACGTTCGCGCCAGCCGCGAACGACAATATTTCCGCGCTCGGTATCGAGCGCGATGATGACGCGCTTTTTCCCCACGCGCTTTCTTAGTTCCGCCAGAAAATGTCGATTCACTTTTCCATTTTTGAATGCGGCGCTACCGATGATGATTTTTTCCGCACCCCACGAAAGAATGTGCGCCGCGCGTGCGAGGGTGTGAATTCCTCCGCCCACGCGAACTCTTGCCTTTGCGCGAGCGCACAGCAATTTTATCAAGCGTGAATTGGATCCTGTGCGCATGGCCTCATCCAAGTCGATGATGTGAAGAATCGGATAGCGGCGAAAGCGATCGAGCAGGCCCAGCACGTCGTCAACGGCGAGCGCCCGCTTCCGACCGTGAATCAACTGAACGGCTTTTCCGTTTTGCAAATCGATGCACGGAATAATCATCGCGTCACCGGCTCATGCGGATAGCAACTCCGCGTTCGGATAGGAATTTCTTCAGTGAAAGGATCGAATGTGTTTCCTCGTGGAAGATAGACGCGGCCAGCGCGGCGTCGGCCGCGCCGGCGGTGAAAACTTCATGGAAATTTTCAAACGAACTCGCCCCGCCGGACGCAATTACCGGAACGGAAACGGACGCGGCGATTTTCGCGGTCAGTTCGCAATCAAAGCCGCTGCGCGTGCCGTCCTTGTCGATGGACGTCACGAGAATTTCTCCGGCTCCGCGCGAAACGGCTTCGGCGGCCCACTCGGCGGCATCGCGGCCTGTGGCGTGGCGTCCTCCGTGCGTATACGCTTCCCAGGAATTTCCGATGCGCTTCACGTCGAGCGAAAGCACGACGGCTTGCGCTCCAAATTGTTGTGACAATTCGGAAATTAATTGCGGCCGTTCGAGTGCAGCGGTGTTCACGGTGACTTTGTCGGCTCCGGAGCGAAGAACCGCGCGGCCATTTTGCAACGTTCTAATACCGCCGCCCGCCGTCAGAGGAATATTTAACTGCGCGGCAACGCGGCGAATTGTTTCCAAAAAAGTTGCGCGGGCTTGGACGGTGGCGCTGATGTCGAGCACCACAATTTCGTCGGCGCCCTCGCGATTGTAACGCGCGGCAAGATCGGCGGGATCGCCCATGTCGCGCAGACCGGCGAATTCAATTCCCTTCACCACACGGCCGGCGTCCACGTCGAGGCACGGGATAATTCTGCGCGCGAGCGTCATGCGATGGACTCCAGAAAATTGCGCAACACTTGCGCGCCAACTTCGCCGGATTTTTCAGGATGGAATTGCACGGCGCGGAGATTTTTACTTTCGATTACGGCGGCGAATGGAAAGCCGTGATCGCATGCGGCTACAGTTGCATCGGCGGTTGCCGGCGCCGCGAAGGAATGTGCGAAATAAAAATAAGCGTCCTCAGGAACTCCTTTTAAAAGCGAGCTTTCGCGCGTGGCGCGCACTTGATTCCATCCAATGTGCGGCGATTTCACGTTCGCGGGTAGCGCGTGAATTTCCTGCGGGAAAAATCCCAGGCCGGATTCGCCGGGCGCTTCTTCGCTGCGCGCGAACATTGCCTGAAGTCCAAGACAAATTCCTAGAATTGGAATGCCCGCGCTATTTGCAGCGCGCAGTGAGTCAGTAAGATTCCTTTCGCGCAAACCTGCCACGAACGCCGCGAAATGGCCAACGCCAGGCAGTACGATCGCTTGTGCGCCGGCGATGTGATTCGGTTCCGTGGCGCGTTTCGTTTCCGCTCCGAGCGCGCGCAGGGCGCGTTCCACGGACGGAAGATTTCCGGCCCCGTAATCCACGATCAAAACTTTCACAGGAGCCCCTTCGTGGAAGGCAGTACGCGGCGGAGTTGCTTATCTTTGGTGACGGCGAAGCGCATCGCCTTTGCGAATGCTTTGAAAATGGATTCAACCTGATGATGCGACGAGCGGCCGTAGACGAGGCGCAAATGTACATTTGCCGCGGCGGCGTGGGCGAATGCACGGAAGAAATCCTCCATCAATTCAGTTTGGAAATCACCAACGCGTTCCGCCGATATTTTGAATTTGCAAACACAGAATGCGCGGCCGGAAAAATCGAGCGCGGCAGCTGCGAGACAATCGTCCATGGGCATCAAGAAATACCCCGCACGCAGAATTCCGCGCTTGGAGCCGAGCGCTGCCTTCACGGCTTCGCCGAGCGCAATGCCGACGTCTTCCACGGTGTGATGCTGATCGACGTCGAGATCGCCGCGCGCAGTGAGTTGCAAGTCGAGTCCGCCGTGGCGCGCGATTTGTTCCAGCATGTGATCGAAGAATCGAATGCCGGTTGAAATTTGTGATTTGCCGCGGCCGTCGAGATTTAATTTCACGCGGATCTCAGTTTCTTTCGTGGCGCGATGCAGAGAAGCTTTTCTCATAGGAGTTCCTTTAGTTCTTTCAACAGGCGCTTTGTTTGTGCGGGAGTTCCGAGCGTGATGCGGATGTGACCTTCGCCGCCGAAATCGTTCGACCGATCGCGAACGAGAATTCCCTTTTGATTTAGTGTGGCGACAATTTGTTTTGCGCGCGAGCCGAACTTCGCGAGAACGAAATTCCCTGCACTTGGGAAATATTGAACGCCGAGACTAGTGAGTCCGCGTTGCAAATCTTTGTGGCTGCGGCGAACTTCTTTCACCGTTCGCGCGATGAATTTGCGATCGCCCATCGCGGCTTCGGCGGCGGCCAAGGCAGCAACGTTCACGGGATATGGTGACTGCGCCTTTCGCATTGTCGCGGCCAATTTCTGATTGGTGAAGACGCAGCCGAGGCGCAGACCGGCAAGTCCGGCGGTCTTTGAAAATGTGCGCGTGACGATAAGATTTTTGTGGCGAGCGATCCATGGAATTACAGTGACGCCAGAAAATTCAAAGTAGGCTTCGTCGATTACGACGACCGTTTGTTTCGAGGATGCGTCTAAAATGCGGCGGAGATCCGGCGCTGTCAGCAGATTTCCTGTTGGGCTATTTGGATTGGGAAGAAAAAACACGCGCGGTTTTTTCTTTAGCGTGGCGAGGACTTCTTTTCGCGGAAATAACATTGTGGCGTCATAACGCACGGCAATAATTTGCGCTCCCGCCAGCTCGGAATAAAAACGGTACATCGCGTATGTTGGCTCGACGATTAGAACTAGATCGCGCGGCTCGACAAATGTATCTACGACGAGGCTCAGCGCTTCGTCGGTGCCGTTCGTGAGAAGCAATTCCGAAGGACGAACGGCGAAATGTTTTGCGGCGGTGCGGCGAACAGTTTCCTGCTCGGGGTATGCGGAGATTGATGCCGAGCCAAGTTTCGCCAGTGCGCGTCGAACCGCTGGCGAACAACCAATAGGATTCTCGTTAAAGTCGAGACGCAGCTTCGTCGTACGGCCTTCGAGCGGCGGATTGTACGCGCGCATTTTTTGGACGGCGCGGCGGACCGGGGGCATTCCGCTCATTTGCGGACCTCGGCGCTACGCGCGTGCGCGATCAGCGATTCGGCGCGCGCAAATTCTGCGACGACCGGGGCAAGACGTTTCACTCCCCGGCGCGAAACTCTTTGCACGCTGATGCATTTCACGAAATCGGTGACGCTCAG
>DATBYL010000392.1:0-12713 GCA_036513735.1 Candidatus Acidiferrales bacterium | reverse complement strand
GCCGATCTAAGGGACTGGACGAGCGAAATTGCGGCGGTGCTCGCGCGGCAGAAATACTTAACATATATGTTAAATAATTCTTGCTTTTTGGCGCAGATCAAATATATTTAACGTCGTGGTTAACAAACAAATACGGGCGTTCGGAGAACAAAAACACCTGACGGCGCTGTTTGCGGCGTTGGCGGATCCGACTCGCCGGCGGATATTGCAACGCCTTTCCGAGGACGGAGAGACGCGGGTGACTTTGCTGGCGCGTCCGTTTCGGATGTCATTGCCCGCGATTTCGCGGCATTTGCGAGTGCTGGAGCGAGCGAGGCTGATTCAGCGGCATCGCAGCGGACGATTGCATTTGATTCGGGCGCGAGCAGCCGGGCTACGCGAGGCGCGCGAGTGGATCATGCGCTGTGCGGCACAGTGGGATTCGCAATTTGATGCGCTGGACGAATTGTTGAAAAGCGAAAAACGAAAGGAAAAGAGGAAATGAAATCCGACGTGAAAATTACCGGAGACCGTTTGCAGATTACGCGTGTGTTTGACGCGCCGCGCGAGCGAGTTTTCGCGGCGTGGAAAACACGCGAACTGCTGCAGCGGTGGTCGGGCTGCAAGGAAACGACGCGGAATGATATCGAGTTGGATTTTCGCGTGGGCGGATCGTTCACGCAGAAGATGACAATTGAAGGCGCGGGAGAGCATACGATTCGCGGAGTGTATGACGAGATTATTGAGCCGGAGAAAATCGTGTATCACGTTGATTTGGGGCCAGCGACGACCCGAGTGATGGTGGAATTTTTCGCGGAGGGCAACAAGACGAGAATGGTTTTGACGCAGGACGGATTTCCGGATCCGAGCGTGTGCAAGATTGTTTCGCAAGGAACTACAGAAGGATTGGACAAACTGGAGCAATTGCTGGCAGTGCAGCAAACGAATTGAATCTGTTTTGTTTGGGGCGTTCAAGTTCTTGAGGAGGAGCGCGCGTATGAATTATGGGCGAATTGTGATTGCGGGTGTGGTGGCGACAGTTGTGTATTTTTTGATTGGGGGAATGGTCGCGGGAAAACTGTTGGCGAAATATTATTTGCCGTACACGGGCGTGTACCGGCCGCGGTCGGAGATTATGGGATATTTTCCGATTGGAATTGGAATGATGTTGTTGGCGATGATTGTGTTGGCGACGATTTACGCTCACGGATATAAAGGCGGCAGCGGCTCCGCGGAAGGCGCGCGCTTCGGATTGCTCGTCGGACTTTTCGTGGCGTTCGCGGTGGTGGGCGATGAGTATGTGACGATGAACATTGGAAAAGATCTTGCGGTGGTAATGGCGCTCGGCAGATTATTTGTGTGGGTGATTGCGGGGACGACGATAGGACTTATCTACAAGGCCAGGGCAGTTTCACGTTGAAGCGAGTGCGCAGAAAACTACAGGTCCAGAGGTGAAGACGCGATGAAGGCAAAAGGCGGGTTGTTGTCACACGACGAGAGAGCGGCGCTGTACGAAAAACTGATTGCGACGCATCCGAAGATTGAGAGTAAGGGCGCGGCGAATGCGTACACGTCGGTGAATGGAAATATGTTTTCTTTGCTGAGGCCTTCGAGTGAGATGGCGTTGAGATTGCCGGCGGATGAGCGCGAGAAGTTTTTGAGGAAGTACAAAACAAAATTGTATGAGGCGTATGGGTCAGTGATGCCGGAATATGTTGCGGTGCCGGATACGGTGTTGGAGAAGACGGCGGAGATGAAGAAATATTTGGCGATTAGTTATGAGTATGTGAGTGGGTTGAAGACGAAGGCGACGAAGAAGAAGGCGAAGTAGGTTCGGATTTTATTCGGCGCAGAGTTGTGGCATGATGTTCTTATGGGAAGCAAAGACAAACAAAGCCGCGAAAAGAAGAAGCCGAAGAAGGAAGTTCCAAAGATTCCTGCTACGCGAGTGATCGGCAAGACCTAGGCCGATTCGGTTGCGCGTTGGTTGTTGGGGATTATTCGGACGGCTGAAATTGTGTTGAGATTGTTGCGCGCGAAGTGTTGATTTGCGCGGGCGTTGATTTATTCCTGTTTGGCAATATTACAATTTAGTTTGGGGTTCGCAGAACTGAAAAGAAAGGTCTGCGCCATTCTATTTGCGCGTTATCGCGCGTTTGCTAGCGCGGAAGAGATTTTGGCGCGTCGGCGATTCCGTAGGCGTAGACGGCGATTAGCGCGGCGTTTTCTGAAAGTTCGCGAGGATTTACTTTGTCGAGCGTGTCGGCGGGCGTGTGGTGATAGTGGAAGTAGGTGCGATTATCCTGAATTAAGCCGAAGACGGGAACGCCTGCGGGGCCGAGCGGTTCGATATCCGCGCCGGAAGCGCCTGTGGGTTGAAGAAGATTTGCGCCGATGGATTCGAGAATTTTTGCGAACGGCTGAAGAGCGGGCGCCGCTTCTGGTTTGAAATTTCCTTCCATACCGAGCGGGTGGCCTGCGCCTAAATCACTTTCAAATGCGGCGATGTGATTTGCTGATTCGGATTTGTGTTCGGCGGCGTACGTTATTCCTCCGGCGGTTCCATTTTCCTCGTCCATCCACGCGATTACGCGAAGAGTGCGCTTGGGATGCAGGCCGAGTTGCTTGCAGAGATTTGCAACTTGCATTGCGACGGCAACGCCCGCAGCGTCGTCAATCGCGCCGGTGCCGAGATCCCAGGAATCGAGATGGCCGCTGACGATTACGATTTGTTCTGGATGCTCGGAGCCTTTGAGATCGGCGATGACGTTGTAGCTTTGCGTATCGGGCAAAGTTTGAGGCGTTAGAACTAAATGCATTGTGACGCGGCCTTGTTGTGCGAGATCAGCGACGAGTTGCGCATCTTCCGCGGTGACGGCTGCGGCGGGAATTCCCGCGGCGATGCTGTATCCGGTGTGCGTAAGGCGATAGTCGGCGTCACCCAAGCTTCTTATTAATGATGCGACGGCGCCGAGCGCGACGGCTTTTTGCGCGCCTTCGCTGCGATACGCGTAAACGTGTTCGTAGGAATCGCCGGCGCGGCCTTCGGCGGCCATGCGCTCGTCAAATTTCGCGTTATAGAGAACGATTTTTCCGGCAACTTTTTCGCGGCCGAGCGCGGCAAGCTCGTCAAAATTATTTACGGCGATAACTTCGGCGGTGATTCCTTCGGGCGGAGTTGCAGGACTATTGCCAAGCGCGGTGAGGATTATTTTTTGCGAAGTGTGCGGGGCCTGGCCGGGGAATGTGGTTAGCTCGGCGCGCTCTTCTCCGCGAACCCAGTGCGGGACCATAACTTTTTCGAGCGAGACTTCGAGGCCGAGTTTACGAAGTTCGGCGGCAACATATTCCACGGCTTGCTGCGCTTGCGGGGATCCGGAAATGCGCGGGCCGATATTTTCTGAGAGGTGAGCGACCTGCCGATAGGCGTAGTCGTTGGTGAGCGCGGCGTCGCGAAGTTTTGTTAGCGTGGAAATAAGTTCTGGTGGATAGGTTATTGATGGCGGCGTGGTTGGCTGCTGCGCGAAGGTGCGCGGAGATGCGAGCGCTATGGAACTGATGATGGCGAGAAAAAGCAAAACGGCTAGGCGCGTCCGCATGTTTACTGTGGGCTGCCTTTGAATTTTCCTGCGAGTCCTTTTAGGCGGCCGGCTGAAGCTAGCGCGCCGTATTGTTTCACCATTTTGCGCATTTGCAGATATTGTTTCAGGACTTGATTCACGTCCTGGACGCTGGTGCCACTGCCGGCGGCGATGCGTTTGCGGCGGCGTCCGTCGAGAAGATCATGGTCGTCGCGCTCGGCATTCGTCATGGAATTAATGATGGCTTCGATGCGGCGCAGGCGGCCTTCGTCGAGCTGAGTATCTTTTGGAATGTTTGCGAGCGGGCCGATTTTCGGAAGCATGCCCAAAACGGATTCGAGCGGCCCCATCTTTTTAATCTGACGAAGTTGATCGCGGAAATCGCCGAGCGAAAATTCGCTGCGGCGCATTTTGCGTTCCATTTCCGCGGCTTGCTTGTGATCGACGGCCTGCTCGACGCGCTCGATGAGGGAGAGAACGTCGCCCATGCCGAGAACGCGCGAGACGATGCGATCGGGATAGAAGGCTTCGAGCGCGTCATACTTTTCACCGGTACCAACAAATTTTACGGGCGCGCCGGTAACTTTGCCGATGCTGAGAGCAGCGCCACCGCGCGCGTCGCCATCGAGTTTGGTGAGAATGACGCCGGTGAGTCCGAGGCGGCGATGAAATTCCCCGGCGCTGCGAACGGCGTCCTGGCCGATCATGGCGTCCGCTACGAATAAAATTTCGGAGGGCTGCAGTTCTTTTTTGAGTTGTGAAAGTTCGTCCATCAAAGTGTCGTCAATGTGGAGACGGCCCGCGGTATCGACGAGAATTACATCGGACGCGGAAAGTTTTGCCTCGCGAATTGCGCCGCGCACAATTTCCAGCGGCTTATCTGTATTCGGGCCGGGCCACAAAGAAACGCCGACGGCCTTTGCAACCTGCGCGAGTTGCTCGCGGGCGGCGGGACGATAGACGTCAGTGGAAGTGGCGATGGGGCGATGTCCATTGGCGCCGAGCCATTTGCCGAGTTTTCCGGTAGTGGTGGTTTTTCCGGAGCCTTGCAGGCCGACGATCATCCAGACGGATGGCGGACGCGAAGAAAAAAGCGGCTTGGCATGTTTGCCCAGAAGATTCAGCAATTCGTCGCGAACAATTTTTACGATTTGCTGATCGGGCGAAAGTTGGAGCAAAACTTCCTGGCCGAGTGCTTTGGCGCGAATGTTGGCGAGCAGTTCATCGGCAACGCTGACGGCGACGTCACCTTCGAGCATGGCTTCGCGGATTTGCGCGAGCGCGGCGTCCAAGTGCTCCTCGGTGAGCTTGCCCTGACCGCGAAGATTTTTGAACGCGCGCTGAAGCTTGTCTGTTAGGTTTTCAAACATGATGGCTCACGATTCTCAGTCTCTAGTTGACGCTCCATATTGTAGCGTAGCTGCGCCGAACTCGTAAGCGCACGCTGAATTGCTTAAGCGTGCCCGCCGCTTGCAACAATTAGTTCCATCGCGGGCTCGCTTACGAAAACTTTTTTGCGAAATTGCTGGCCCCACGAGAGCGGAGTTACGTCGTGACATTCGTTCATGGTTTCTTCGCCGTAGCCCGGATTCAATTGTTTGCGGAGTGAAGCGCGCACGTTTGGATTGGCGCCGTGCTGCAACAACAATTCCGTGAACGGCGCTACCTTCGGCAAATCGTTGTAATTCATCCAAAAATTTGGTTGTGAGACTACTGTTGCAAAGAGCGCGGTGTGTCCGCCGAAGCCATCGGCGTCGATTGCGGCCTTCGCGTCGACGTTCATTCCTTTTGCGAGCAGCCAGCGCGCGATTTCCATTTCGTTGTAATCCACGCACATGTGAAGCAGCGTTGCGCCAGCGAGCGGCGTGCCATGTGTGGCGAGAATTTCGTCGTGGCATCCGAGTTCCGGCGGAAAAATTTCTTCGTGAGTGAAAGTGCGCGATAGCAAATTCGGATCGCGGCGCAGATGTTCTTCGAGAAGATCGATGCGGCCGCGATGGACGGCCATTGGCGGAGTATCCGGTAATTCGACACCGTGCTTCGCATACATTTCCAGAATTTCGTGTTTCTGTGACGGCTTGCGGCTATCCGTTTCGAGCACAACATCGACTGGCGCGATGGGCTTGCCATTTTTTTCGCGCAACTGCACGCCCAGCTCAAACAAAACCGCGGTGCCTGAAGCGCTGAGCGTATATGCGGCACCATCGAGCAGGTTTGCAGTTGGAGGCGGGGCGCCCATTAATTCGTGGATTAACTTCGCGGTGTCAATTTTACTTTGAAGAACGGCGCGGTCAAGCGCGTGTTCCAGATCGCGCGCGCCGAGTTCGTACAACATTTTGATGATGGCGTCGCGGCCGAGATTCGCGGCGTAGCTCATGGGCGGACCCCAGTTGCGTTCGGTAATCAGAGCGGATTCGTGAATTAATTTCGGATGCCTGGTGACAATTTCGCGGAGCGCTTCAATGTCGTCGCGCCAAATGGCGTCAATTAATTTGCAAGCTTGAACGAGGCGCGGCCAGCTTGGCGATTCATAGCTGCGCGCGAGGACGAGCTGCGCATCTGCAAGTTTTACTTTTGCCGGATCGATTCTTGCGGAATGAAATGTTTGAAGATCCGCAAGTGCTTCGGGTTCACCGGCGCGAATCGCGCGCAGCAAATCCTTTGCTTGATTTTTTAGCTGATCGAGATTCGGACGGACGGGAAGTCTTCGATTTGGCATGACGAGCCTCCTTATAGGCTGCCCGCGGTCCGCTTGCTTCGGGCGTTAAGGAAGTTCGTGTGTTGCGCGATATTGAAAAATTCAGTCAGGTGGACTTGGTCCTGCCCGCGGACGGGAGGCGTCCTGAACGCCTGTATATAAGGATAGCAAATTTGGCGAAAGATGGAGGAGAGATTTTTGCCGCGCAAGCCGCCAGGGACTATCGCGAATTAGCTCGCAACATTCCTTGTTGAATTACGTTGCCTGATGGATCCAACGTGACGCGATAGGTGAAGCTGGGCGTGCGCGTGCTTGCGCCCATTTTGAAACGGATGTCGGTGATGTCCACGGCGATATTTCCTTCGACGGGATGGACTCTGAAAATTGGGAAACGCGAAAACCATAAATAAGTTTGCACGTCGGGCAGAGTGCGTGCGATTTCGAGAAATTTATCGGGCGGCGTATCGGGAAAAAAATCGAGATTTACCGTGGATTTGGAAAGCAAAGTTTCGTCCAGCCGATAGACGCCGCGATCGGTGAGGATCAATCCGTACCAATCCAGAAGCGAGGGAGCGAGTGGAAGCGCGGCGATATCCTGCGCTTCAATTTTTTGCGCGGCGGCGAAATCGCGCACATGAGTGAGCGCGACGTGATGCGCGTAGGTGCAGAGCAGCACGTATGCGGTGGCGGCGAGCAATCCGAAGCGCGCCCAGGTGGAGCGCGGAATTTTCAAGCCGCGATTGCCGATGAGCGGAAGAAAAAATACCGCGGCGAAAATTATACTGGCGATAGGAACGACCCAAACGGAAAACGGAAATCCGAGAGCGGACGCGAACCAGAGAACGCCGAGAGCGAGCACGGTGAAAAGCGCCCACATGCGCGACGCGCGAAGAATGTTGTGCGCTTTGAATCGATGAATCCACGCGGCGAATTGCGGAACGAGAAGAATTCCAGCAAAAGTAAAATCGACGATGAACAAAATATCCCACGCGGGACGGGCGCGGCTGATGGGACTCCAAATCATTGTGCCGAATGAAGTGACGAGATCGAGCAGCAAGTGACTGGCAATTCCGACGGCGGTGGCGAGAAATATCCAGAGAAACGACGGCGGTGAATATCCGAATTTGCGCGCGCCCCAGCGAATCAGCGGGGTGAGAAGCAGCGCCCACAGCGGAAGCAAAATCAGCGAGTGCGTGATGTAGCGGTGATACTTCAGCATCGCAAGACTGTCTTTGATGAAGCGGTCGAAAATAATGTCGACGTCAGGAAACGCGGAGCCGAGAGTAGCGGCGAAAATTGCAACGCCAGCTTGCTGAGAATGCTCGGTGGGGCATTCGGAGCGGCGCGTGGTGAAAAGTCCCTTGCCGAGAAGTGCGCCCGCGAATGCGTGAGTGATTGTGTCCATGCGTGTGAGTGGCGCTCCGGTGTTTGTTAGATGACAGTATTCGATTTATGTAACAAAGAGTAGCGGCGCGCGTTTTTCGATTACGCGGCCGATTTGCCGTGCTGATACTCCGTGCTTTGTTAGCGACTCGAGCGCTGCATGCGCGGCATCTGGCGCGATTGCTGCAAGCAGGCCGCCGGAAGTTTGCGGGTCAAACATTAGCAGGCGATATTCTTCCGGAACATTTTCCGCAAAAGCCACGCAGTCACCAATGAAATCGCGATTGTTATTCAATCCCATCGAAATATTTCCTTCCCGCGCGCATTCCACCGCGCCGGGAAGATATTCGATGAGCGCGTGATTTATTTCAAATGAGACGACGGGAATTTGCGCGGACGGATTTCCGAGCGCCATTTCTCTGGCGTGGCCGAGCAGGCTGAAGCCGGTGACGTCCGTGACGGCGTGAACGGATTTATTTTGCGCGGGATTATTCGCGAGGGCGTCCGCGTCCAATTCGGAGAGAGCTTCGGCGGCAGCGCGATTCAGGCGCGTCATGGAATTTGTGGCTGCGGAAATACTGTCTTGCGACGCGCGGCCTTTTTTCAGAGCGGTGGCGATCACTCCGGTTCCGAGGGCCTTGGTGAAAATTAGGACGTCGCCAGGTTGCGCGCCGACGTTGCGCCATATTTTGTCGGGATGAATTAAGCCGGTGACGGCGTAGCCAAATTTCAGATCGTCATCGCGAATAGAATGTCCGCCAATCACGAAGCATCCGGCTTCGGACATTTTCGCAAGGCCGCCGCGCATAATTTGATCGAGAGTGGAAGGATCGCCGCGGTCTGGAAATCCGACCAGCGAGAGCGCGGAAATTGGCCGGCCGCCCATGGCGTAAATATCACTGAGCGCATTTGCGGCGGCGATTTGGCCGAAGAGATTCGGATCGTCAACAATTGGCGTGAAAAAATCGGTGGTTTGAACGAGCGCAAGATCGGGTGAGATGCGGTAGACGCCCGCGTCGTCGCTGGTTTCAAATCCGACGAGAACATTTGGGTCGGATTGGCGCGGAAGTCCGCGGAGTACGGAGTCCAAAAGTTTTGGGCTGAGTTTCGCGGCGCAGCCTGCGGCTTTCGCCATTGAGGTTAGTCGGACCGGTTCGGACAAGCGGGTAGCTCCCGTGTGAGACAGCTAGAGGATTATAGCGTGAGAGTGGTTTTTCGCACGCGATGGCGGAGTCATGCGAAAATACGCACATGGATTCCGGGCGTTATCGCTTTGGCGTCTTCGAGTTTGATTCTGAAGCGCTGGAATTGCGGAGACAGGGCGCGATCGTTCATTTGCAATCGCAGCCTGCACGTGTGCTCGCCTGCCTGATTCAGAATTCCGATCGAACTGTTACGCGCGAGGAATTGCGCGCGGCGATTTGGGGCAACGAAACATTCGTTGATTTCGAGCGCGGACTCAACTTTTGCATCTCGCAAATCCGTTCGGCGCTCGGCGACGATTCGGCGCGGCCGATTTACATTCAAACTTTGCCGAAGCGCGGGTATCAGTTTGTTGCTCCGGTGGAATTTGTTGCGCGCGAGATTGCGCCGCAAGAAAATCCGGCGAAGATTCCGAAGGCACCCGTTGCTAGCCGGCGCGGATGGATAATTGCCGGCGCTGCTGTAATTCTGCTGAGCGTCGCGGGTTTCGCGGTGGCGCATTTTTGGCGTCACGGCGCAAACGCAAAAGGGCTGCCGATTGTTGCGGTGGTGCGCTTCGATAACGAAACGGGCGATCCCGGCACGACGAGATTTAGCGACGGCCTGACGGATAATGTTGTGGAGCGGCTTTCCGCGCTAAGTAATTCGCGATACGAGGTAATCGGAAACGCGCGGATTCTTCGCGGGCCGCGCGAGGAACGCGATCTGAATGCCATCGCGCGGGAACTGCACGCAAAATATATTGTGATAGGGCAGATTCAGTCCGACCACGACAGCAGCCGCATTCTTGCGCACTTAATTCGCATGCCCGAACAGACTCACGTATGGGTGGTTCGGGCTGACCATCAGGCTTTGGACAACCCTCTAGCTCTGGAAACGGAATTAGCGCAGCGCATCGGAGATCAATTCTCGTCGCGCGTTGTTGCAGACGCCGTGCAAAGCGCCTCACATCCCACCGCAAGCCACTGAATCTTCAGCAATTAGCGACTTACATTCTTCTATGCATTTGAAGCGGTGAACTTACTTGCGCTCGTGAAGCGTATGTCGTCTTATGGCGCGAACGCATTTGCACGCGATCAATTCATTTTGGAAAGGAACAACATGAGCGGTGACTTCGAGCGACGAGATCTGTTGAAGTTTGCCTCGGCTGTGATTCCAATGGGTGCATTGCGGATCGGTCTGCGAACGCACGGCTTGGAATCGGACATAGTGAATCTGCATTTGCCGATTGCCGACACATTTCCGGTTCAGCCCGCGGAAATTGTGCGGGAAATGGTGACGGTGTCACATTTTGATTTGAAGCGGGTGAAGGAGTTGGTCGAATCGCGCCCGTCGCTCGCGAAGGCTTGTTGGGACTGGGGATTTGGAGATTGGGAGTCAGCGATTGGCGCAGCGTCACACATGGGAAATCGGCCGATGGCGGAATATTTAATCTCGAAAGGTGCGCAGCCTTCGATTTTTTCCGCGGCGATGTTGGGACAGGTGGAAGTGGTGAAAGCGTTTGTGGCGGCGCAGCCGGGCATAGAAAAAATCCACGGGCCGCACGGCATAACTCTGTTGGCTCACGCAAAAAATGGTGGCGCTGGAGCACGAAACGTCTACGATTTTCTGCAATCACTGGGCGATGCCGATGCTGAGCCGGAAGTTTCGATTACCGACGAGGAAAAAACAAAGCTGCTAGGAACGTACACTTTTGGCATCGGCGTAACTCAGCAGGTGGAAGTGTTGATGCAGCAAAGTCAGGGAATGAAAACCGGCGTGTTCACATGGATGCGCAAGGGCAGCATGGGACGTCCGATCTATCATTTAGGCAAACGCGAATTTTATCCGGCCGGCGCGCCGAATGTGCGGATTCGCTTCGCGGAAGATGGACCTGCGATGGTGATGACGGTGAACGACGGCGAGGTGACGATGACGGCGCGGCGAACTTAGTTAGCCGTTACTGGCTGAGCGAAACGGAATAGTGACAGCTTTCGTGGTTGATGTAGAAGACGTCATGTGGCAGCGGCCGTCGAAAATTCCGCCGGGTTCGATAACCAGGCACGGCGAATGAATTTCGCCGGTGACGACGCCCTTGGCCTGAATTTCTACGCGGCCCTTGGCGAAAATTACTCCATCGAAGCGGCCGGCTATAATTACTTGATTGCCTTCGATTTGGCCTTCGACTTTGGCGCCTTCGCCAAGGACGAGAGTTTGATTGCTGAGGATATTGCCTTTGACCTGAGCTTCGATGCGCAGTGTGCCCGAAAATTCCAGGGTTCCTTCAAAGCGCACGGTCCTATCGAGGAAGCCGGACCATTCACCTTGCGGTTCCGACATGCGCCGATGATCTGAGAACGGCCAAGCCACGGGACACCTCTGGTTCAGCTAGTGCAACTGACGGAAACGACGCGCCCTGCTGGAGACACGGCTACTCTATATTGTGAATCGCGGCACTTCAACCTCGAATCGCGCGGCGAATGCTCAATCCGTAATACTACATTAGTAGTTTAATGCATCAGCTTGTCGTATATGCCGTTAAGCTGTGCGTCGTCGTAGAACTCGATTTGGATTTGGCCCGGTTTGTTCTTGGTTTGCGGACGCATCGTGACGCGCGTTCCAAGATGACGTTCGAGTTCTTCCAGCGCGGCGCGAGTGTTTGCGTCGAGTTCGCCGGCCGGAGGTTTGGCAACGGCGCCACCACGAGATTTGCGGACGATGAAGCGCTCGAGCTGGCGAACGGTGAGTCCGCCGCGCGCGATGCGATGCGCAAGTTTCTGGCGCTCTTCAGCGTCGGGAACTCCGACGAGTGCGCGCGCGTGGCTTGCGCTGAGTCTACCTTCTTCCATTTGATCGAGAATTGGTTTTTCCAAACGCAGAATGCGCACGGCGTTCGCAACGGTGGCGCGATCTTTGCCGGTGCGCGTCGCAACTTCTTCCTGCGTCAAATGGAATTCGTTTAGCAGACGGTCAAAAGCGCGTGCTTCTTCAACAGGATTTAAATCTTCGCGCTGAAGATTTTCCACCAGCGTTAATTCCAAAACCTGTTCTTCGGGAATATCGCGCAGCACTGCGGGCACTCGTTGCAGGCCGGCGCGCTGCGCTGCGCGCCATCGGCGTTCGCCGGCAATTAAATGATAACGCGCGCCCATTTTTCGCAGCACCAGCGGTTGAATAATTCCGCTGGCCTGAATCGAGCGCGAAAGTTCTTCGAGCGCTTCTTCGCGGAAACGTGTGCGGGGCTGATACGGATTCGGATCAATCAGGTCGATGTCTACCTGATACGATCCCGTCTGCGGCGGCGCTATTGGTATCGGTGGCGGAATCGTTTGCGGGCCCGGTGTCTGCTGCTGGGACGCTTGTCCCGGCGCCGGCTGCGTTTGGCTTTGATTCGGTTGGGGCTGGCTCTGTTGCGACTCGGGCTCCCGAATTAGCGCTCCCAGGCCCCGTCCCAGCGCGTTTCTGGTCATTGGCAACAACCTCCTTGGCGAGCTGCATGTAGGATTCCGCACCTCTACTACTTATGTCGTAAAACATGATTGGCTTGCCGTGACTTGGAGCCTCGGCCAAACGAACATTCCTTGGAATCACGGACGTGAAGACCTGTGCGCCGAAGAAGCTGCGCAGGTCGGCGGCAACCTGACGCGAGAGCGTGGTGCGCTCGTCGTACATGGTGAGCAGGATGCCCTCGATGCCGAGCGTGGGATTCAGCGAGCGGCGAATGCGCATCAGCGTATCGAGTAATTCGGAGACGCCTTCGAGCGCGTAATACTCGCACTGGATCGGAACGAGAACGGCGTCGCTGGCGACGAGCGCGTTCAGCGTGAGAAGGTCGAGCGCAGGCGGGCAATCAATGATAATGAATTGGTAATTTTGTTTAATGGTACTCA
>DATBYL010000391.1:0-9328 GCA_036513735.1 Candidatus Acidiferrales bacterium | reverse complement strand
CAATAATGTTGGCGACAGATTCCGTCAGCACCGGGTGCACGGCCCAAATTGCTGCAACAAAGACTGCGAGCCAAAATTTCCGAGCTAGCCGGAGCACCAGCGTGTAGACCAAAATGACGTTGAAGAAATGCAGGAAAAAATTAATCCAATGGTAGCCGGCCGGCTGATCGGCATTTCCTATCACCGCATAATTGAACAGATACGATAGCGTCGTGATCGGGCGATATAAGCCGAGGCCGGCTGGCCACCAATATGTATGGTGGAAAATGAGGTAAATATTCGACCATGAAGCGTTGCGAATTCGCGCATCTCCTAATATCAGCGCACGGTTATCGATTACAAATCCGGAATGGAATGAGTTGGAATAGGCCAGAAGGGTTAGGACGAATAGCGACACGGCAACCAATGCGTGTTTCATCCAAGGTTGGAGCTGACGTTCTGAAATAATTTTTGGCGCTGGGGCTGGAGCCTTAGATTGCGGTGAACCCTTGCGCTTGTTGCGGTTTTGTTTCACAGGAAGAATTAGTGTTCTACGCGAACGAAGCTCAGTTCACGATATTTCACCATTGATGTCAAGCTAGCAAAAACTGGGACACGGAGCACCGGAACGCGCTTGTCTATACTTTTGTCCAAGCTGGATTACTCCGACCAATAAGATACCGCTGTTGACCAACGTTCCCCGTCTTTTGTTGGACCTGGACCTTTAGGGCAACGGTTCGTAGCAGAGGAACACTTTTCCGGTTTTGAAGGTGCGCGATTTGGTGAGTTTAAAATTTAATTTCTCTTTGACGCCATCAAACATTGTGCGGCCTTTGCCGAGAACCGCGGGATTCACGACGTACTGATATTCGTCGATCAGACCTTCGGGCGCCAACTGAGAAACGATGGTGCCGCTTCCGAAAATTACAATTCCCTTTCCGGGTTCGTCTTTCATTTTTCTTACTTCGGAGACGGGATCGGCTTTTGGGAGGCGCGTATTATTCCACGATGCGTGGTCGAGTGTTTTCGAGAACACGACCTTTTGCATGCCGTTCATGTTTTCGGCCACTTTCGGAAAAGTCTTGATGGCATTTGGTGTGGGCCAAAATCCGGCCATCATTTCGTAGGTGATTCTGCCGAATAATAATTGGCCGCCGCCGCTGGCGTTTTCTTCTATGAATGCGCTGAATTCGGCATCATTATTATCGACGTAAGCCCAACTGAAGTCACCGTTGGCGGCTGCGAAGTAGCCATCGAGAGAAATATTGTTGAAGACGATTAGTTTTTGCATGGCTCGGATCCTTTCTGGGCACCGACGTATGAGAATAAATTACTTAAACTGATCCGGCGAACAGCCGAATTGCTCGATCGCTTTTGATCTGAGTTCGTTTGCCAGATCTTCGTGCGCGTTTCGCCGATAAAGGTCTACGAGGTCAACTGACGCGTAGCAGAAGTCTTTGTGAACCGGCGCGCATTGCGGGTTGAAAAGCATACCGTTCGGAGATTGTTGGATTGAACAGCCTTCTGGATCCAAGCCGGACTTATAGAGAATACTGAGAGGAATCATCAGTCTCTGCTGTCCGGAAGCCAGCAACCCTTCCATGAACGCTTGCGCCGCCTGGCCGGAACGGCCTTGAAGTGCGAGCACCTGGCCCATGATCGTATAGACTTCAGCCATCGACGGATCCAATTGTTTGCCGTACGACGCGGCGTCATAGGCTTTTTGAGGATCTCCGAGCCGCATATACGTAATCGCAAGCTGTTTGTATAGTTCCGGCGAGCCAACTGGAATCGTTGAGTCTCTTCCGGAATCGCGCAATTGTTGGCGATAAACGGCCGCGCTCGCTTTGTCAATTGCTTCGCCTCGCGTCAGAAGTTCCAGCGCTCTTTGATATGCGCGAGTGCTTTCGGGCGGAACAATCTGCTTCCCTTCGGCGCCCTTCTGGATCAAACGATCACCCTTGTCGTCATATTCCCTTCCTGCCTGGGAGTAAACAACCACCACGTTCTTTGAATCAGGCAAGCGATCGAGAATGGCGACGCTTTTTTCATATTCTTCGATTACTTGAGAGATGTTTGAACGCGTTGGATCGGAATCACTAAGCGCCGTCGCCATCCGGAGGTGGGAGTTGAAGCTATTTGGCGCGGAATGGACAGAGGCTTTTGCCACACTGAGATCGTCGTGCCAGTCTGAGTTTCGTATCCAGGTCCGCAAGCCGAAGGACGCCACAATCAAACACAGAACGATCGTTGCAACGGGTGTTGCTATGGGCGCAATCGTTCGAGCGCTAAATTTGTCGCAGATTGCGTAGACAAACATTACCAGGCAAACAGCAAAACCGACGGATGGCAGATAGAGAAAACGTTCGGCCATGATTGTGCCAGTTTGAAATAAAAGATTGGCGACCGGAACGAATGTGACAAATGCGAACGCGGCGAAAAAGAATGCCAGACGATTCCATTTGAACAGAGCTATCACCACAATAATCACCACGGCTACGGTGATCCACGCTAGCCAGTCATTTATCGTTCCAGCAGCAATGGGAATTTGTGAGTAAGAATAGTCCGAAGAGAGCGTGGCCGGCCAGATAAGAAGCCAGATGTACTTGGCCATTACCGCGATGGCGGTGATCCTCGCCTGGAAGAAATGCGCGCCCTGCAGCGGATTATCCGCGAAGGCAGCTTCTACTGGAGGCGAGGAGGCCATGACGATTGCCCGCTGATACAACATGGCCGCGATGGGAATCGCGACGGCTGCGCATCCGAACGTAAGTCCGCGGAGCCTTTCTTTGGTCTCTTTCCATCCTTTCCAGAACGCTAACTCGTACAACGGGATTACACCCAGAATTGCGACCGAGTTTTCTTTTGAAAATACTCCCACGCTTGTGACGGCCGCCAGCCCCGCAAGCCATGCGTACCGGCGCCAGCCATTGGATTCGGCGCTTTTCAGGTACATTAACAGTCCGCTTAGGACCGCCGCCGCGGCAAGCAGGTCTGCGCGACCAATGATGTTGGTGACAGATTCCGTCAGCAGCGGGTGTACGGCCCAAATTGCTGCAACAAAGACTGCGAGCCAAAATTTCCGAGCTAGCCGCAGCACCAGTGCGTATACCAAAACAACATTGAGGAAGTGCAGAAAAAAATTAATCCAATGGTAGCCCGCCGGCTGATTGGCATTTCCCATCACCGCATAATTGAATAGATACGATAGCGTCGTGATCGGGCGATAAAGGCCGTGGTCAAATGGCCACCAATATGTATGGTGGAAAATGAGGTCAATATTCGACCATGAAGCGTCGCGAATTCGGAGATCTTCTATTATCAGCGGGCGGTTATCGAGTACAAATCCGGAATGGAATGAGTTGGAATAGGCCAGAAGGGTTAGGACGAACAGCGAAACGGCTACGAGTGCGTGTTTCATCGAGGGTTGGAGCTGACGTTCTGGAATAATTTGTGGCGATGGGGCTGGAGCCTTGGGTTGTCGTGAGGACTTGCGCCTATTGCGGTCTTGTTTCACAGAAAGAATTAGTACCCTATGGCAACGACGTTCAGTTCACGATATTTCACCCATTGATGTCAAGCTAGCAAAAATCGGGCCTCGGAGCACCGGAGCACGGCGAGATTGCGGACTGTCTTCACGCCCAGTAGGAGCGATCGAGCGTGCGGTATTGAATGGCTTCGCCCAAATGTTTGGTTTCGATATTGGGCGAGGCGGCGAGATCGGCGATGGTGCGGGCAACTTTCAGGATGCGGTCGTGTGCGCGGGCGGAAAGACCGAGGCGCGCGATGGCGGATTCGAGAAGGCGTTCGCCGTCGGCGGAAATGGCGCAGTGTTTGCGAATCATGCGCGGCGCCATTTGCGCGTTGGAATACATTTTTTCTCCGGCGTAGCGCTTGAGCTGAATTTTTTGCGCGGCGATCACGCGCTCGCGAACGTCGGCGGAAGATTCCACGTCGGTGGTGCTGCGCAGCTCTTTATATTTCACGGCGGGAATTTCAATGTGGATATCGATGCGGTCGAGCAACGGCCCGGAAATTTTGGAAACGTATCGGGCGATTTGCGGCGGCGTACAACGGCACTGGCGCGTGGGATCACCGAAAAATCCGCAGGGACAGGGATTCATCGCGGCGGCGAGCATGAAGCGCGAAGGAAATGAAACGGACATGGAAGCGCGCGCGATGGTGACGTAACCTTCTTCGAGGGGCTGGCGCAAAACTTCCAGAACGTTGCGCTCAAATTCGGGAAGCTCATCTAGAAATAAAACTCCGTTGTGGCTGAGCGAAACTTCGCCGGGACGCGGAACCGCGCCACCGCCGATGAGTCCGGCGTCGCTAATGGTGTGATGCGGTGCGCGAAACGGGCGCGTGCCGACAAGTCCGCGCGAAGCTTCCAGAACTCCGGCAACGCTGTGAATGCGCGTGGTTTCAATGGCTTCGTCCAGCGACATGGGCGGAAGAATTGTGGGAATGCGCTTGGCGAGCATGGTTTTTCCGGCGCCGGGCGGGCCGAGAAGCAGAATGTTGTGTCCGCCACTGCAGGCGATTTCGAGAGCGCGCTTGGCGGCCATTTGTCCGCGAACATCGCGGAGGTCCACGGAATATTGTGCGGCTTCGCCGAGAATTTCGCGCGCGTTGCAGTGCACGGGCGCAAAAGATTCGGGCGCGTTCACGAGATCGACGGCCTGCGGAAGCGAGCGCACGGCGAAAACGTCAATGCCTTCGACGACGGCGGCTTCGCGCGCATTTGGCTCGGGGACCACGACGTTGCGAATGCCGCGATCGCGCGCGGCGATGGCGGCGGAAAGAGCGCCACGAACGGGACGGACGCCGCCGTCAAGGGAAAGTTCGCCGAGGAAAACAAATTTGTCGAGACCCTTGCCGAAAAAAGTTCCCTGACAGCCGAGAATTCCGAGCGCCATGGGCAAATCGAATGAGGAGCCTTCTTTGCGAATGTCGGCGGGCGCGAGATTTACGGTAACACTTTGCGGCGAGGGAAAATCGAACGCGCAATTCTTCAGCGCGGCTTTGATGCGTTCGCGGCTTTCCTTCACGGCGTTATCGGGAAGGCCTACGACGGTGAATTCGCCCTGACGGTTTGAGCCGACGTCGACCTCGACTTCGACAAGATAGGCGTCAATGCCGTAAACGGCTGCGCTGAAACTTTTGAATAGCATGGGATGAAGGAGGGGCTTGTTTGGAGCAGCCGATGGATGGCCGCCCGTTGCAGGCGCCAGACGCTGCTAACATAACTCATTCGCTATTAAAAAGCCATTGCAACGTCAGTGGCTATTGGTTAGTGGCTGGTGGCTAGTGAGGCGTTGATGCGTTCGACAACGGAAGTGCATTCGGATGTGGCGCGTGGCGCGGAGTCAGCTAACATTCGCTGAAGATAAATGATAGAGCAAGATTGATGACAAATCCGGCCATCGAAACGCAGGACCTGCACAAAAAATATTTGACGCTGCGGCGGAAAGAAATTCCCGCGTTGAATGGCGTGTCTCTGCGCGTGGAGCGCGGAACTATTTTTGGATTGCTGGGGCCGAACGGCGCGGGCAAAACCACTCTGCTGAAAATTCTGCTGGGGCTTTGCGATTCGACGAGCGGAACTGCGCGCCTGCTGGATAGTTCGCCGGGCGATACGAAGGTGCGGCGGCGGATTGGATATTTGCCGGAGCAGATGCGGTTGCCGGATTACATCAAGGCAGTTCCCTTCCTGCGATATATGGGGCGGCTGAACGGCGTGCCGTCTTCTACGCTGAAAAAAAGAATTCCGGAATTGCTGGAGCAGGTTGGATTGGGCGGCGTGAAGAAGCCGGCGAAATCATATTCCAAGGGCATGTTGCAACGCTTGGGATTGGCAGGCGTGCTGCTGAATGATCCCGAACTTTTAATTTTGGATGAGCCGACGGACGGGCTTGATCCGCTGGGCCGCAAACAAGTGCGCGATTTGTTGCAAGGATTGAAGGCGGCGGGGAAAACAATTTTTCTGAATTCGCACATGCTTTCGGAAGTGGAACTGGTGTGCGATCAAGTAGTGATTCTGCATCAGGGATTGGTGGCGCGTCAGGCGACGCCGGAAGAATTTACGCGCGGGACTGGCGAATGTTTGGTGCGCGTTGCGTTGGTGAATGATTCGGTGCGAGCGGCGGCTGCATCGATTGCCGGAACTGGCGCGTGGACGGACAACACTTTGCGATTTTCGCCGCGGGATCGCGCGGAATTGAACGCGTTGATTGATAAGTTGCGCGCGGTGCCGGTTGAAATTGAGTCGGTGGAACCGGTAAAGAATTCGCTGGAACAATTTTTCCTGAAGGTTGTGACGGGAGAGGACGCGTAATGTTTGCGGCGTACATGCATTCGGTGCGCGAGGCCGTCAACCGGCGGATGGCGCTGGTGTTGATTGGCATGGCGGTGCTTTTTGCCATTTTGTTTTATTTCATATTTTCAGTGCAGCCTTTGCAGCCCAAAGATCTGTCGATGGTTTTTCTAGGACACAAAGCTTTGGGACCCGCGTCGCTCGCGGTACCTGCGGCGGTGAGCGCCGAAGTTTCGATCACGGGTAGCCTGTGGTTATTCCTGGCAATTTTCGCGTCGGTGCCGCTGCTGGTTTCGTCGCTGGAAAAAGGCTGGGTGGAATTAACGCTAACCAAAGGCGTAGCGCGATGGAGAGTGCTGCTCGGCTGCTATTTCAGCGGGCTAACACTTTACATGGCGACGTTGTGCGTTGCGATGGTGCCGACGGCAGTTTGGTTGTGGATAAAAACAGGAGTGAGCTGCAAGGCTTTACTGGTCGGCATTTTGATCGAAACGCTGGGATTCGCGGCGCTGATGTCGCTTGCGGCGTTCGCGTCGCTTACGCGTACCGGAGCTGCGCTGCCAATTATGATCGCAGTGTTCGTGGATATTCTTTCGCCGGTGTTGGCGGATCGCGAGAAGGGGCTTTTCTCGTTGATCACTTCCAACTGGGCGCGAGGATTGCTGAACTGGTCGTACAACATTCTTCCGAAGCCGTTCGGGTTACTGAGCGCGGCGACGGGATACATTCAATTTGGAAGTATTAAGGATTGGTTTCCATTCTGGACGACCGGCGTATTTATTGTGGTGATGATGGGAATTACGATGTGGATGCTGCACCGCAAAAATTTGTAAGCCTGCCTGTTTGAAAAACTAATCAAGAGGAATTACTGCGGAACGCTTACCGGCGTGGGTGTGCCTTGCTGAATTTTCACGAAACGCTGCTGAATTGCGACGTATTCCTGCGCCTGGTCCGACTGGAAGAGTTCGCGCGTGTTGACGTCGTCATCGGCAACGGGAGTGAGCGCGAGATCGGTGTAGGCCATGCGCGCGGGATCGCGCTTAATTTTTTGGTAGATGAGGTACATGCGCGTGTAAAGCGCGGCCCATTTCACGGCCTTGGCGGCGGTTCCGAGCCAATATCTTGGATAAAAGATGAGCGGAGACTCGTGCGGCAGTCCGGCTCGGCGGTCGCGCCGGAATTTAAGGCGCAGGATTCCACCTTCGAGCGGATGGATTTTTTCCACTTCCATGCAGCCTTTGAACCACACCATGTAGAACAACGCTTTGCCGGGGCTGACGCCTGTGACCATGGCGCGACGCAAAACTTTGTCGACATGCTCGAAGGAATAATATGTGCGCCACGCGGATTGGAACGCGTGTTCCCATTCTTCGGCGGACATTTTCGGATGCGCGGTGGTCACATGATTCACGTCGTACTTATTCATGTCCGGATCCATGGCAACGCCCGCGTTGTAAAGTTTCTGATGATCTTCGGAGCCGGGCAGCGGCGTCAGGATAAAAAATTCCAGCAGATCGATGGGCAATTCCTTTTGAATGATGCGCACGTCGTGAAGAATTGATTCTTCGGTGTCGCCGGGAAATCCGAGAATGTATCCGCAGCAGGTAAGCACGCCGACTTGCTTCCACTTCAGAAGCATAGCGCGATACTCCGTAATTTTATTCTGGCGCTTTTTCGCGCCTGCCAGCGCATCGGGATTAATATTTTCCAGGCCGATGAAAATGCGCTTCACTCCGGCGCGAGCGGACTTTTCGATGAAGTTTGGAATTTTGTGGCAGAGCGTATCCACTTGAATTACAAATTTGATGCCAAGTTTTTCGACTTCGCGCAAATAAATCAGGCGATCGAGAATGGATTCCCAATCCTTATTGCGGGCGAAGTTATCGTCGGTGATGAAAAAACTGTGTGCGCCCTGCGCTAGATTCGCGCGGACAATGCGCTCGATGTCGTCGGCAGAGCGGCGGCGCGATTTGCGTCCCTGAACATTGATGATGGTGCAGAAGGAACATTGGTAAGGACAACCGCGCCCGGCGTCGAAAGTTGTGTTGGTGCCGATGGTGCGCTTCACGCGCTCGATGGGAAGAATCGGAGTGGCCGCGCCTTCGAGGTTCGGCAGATCGTCCATGAAATTGTAGAGCGGCTTCAGAGTTCCGTTCGCGGCATCGAGCAGCACTTGTCCGAGGCGGCCTTCGGCTTCTCCGGCGAAAATTGAAACTCCCATTTCTTGCGCGCGGCGAACGTCGGGATCGAGCGTGGAAAGCATGGCGATTGTCCCAGACGCATGGAAGCCGCCGATGCCGACATCAATTCCAAGTTGGCGAAGCGGAGCAGCAATATCCAGCGCGCGCGGAAACTGATTGGACTGCACGCCGACGAGCATCACCATCCCCGCGCCGGCGGATTTGATCAGCGCGGCAATTTTCGCGGGACGAATGCGAGTGTTGGTTTCGTCGAAGGCGTGAATTTCGATTTCGACGTCATCACCCAAAACTTTTTGTTCGGCGCATTCTTTGGCGAGTCCGTAGAGAACGGCGAGCGAATTGGAGGGCATTCCGGCGCGCAGCCACTGAATCACGTATCCATCGTCGTCGTAGTGCGACGGCTTAATGAACACGAGGCAGAAACGTTTTGGCGTTCTCGTCGATTCAGTCATTTAACCTGTAACGATCGGTGGTGAATCAGTGGAAAATACTATATACCGCGCGGAGATACAATAAGGATTGAACTTTTAAGTCGCCAACAGAGAGACCGACGAAAAACGTGCTGATCCGTGACGAAGAGAGGGCTGACATTCCCGCAGTCAGAAAAATTGTTGAAGAAGCTTTTTTGCAACCGGCGGAGGCAAGACTGGTTGACCGTCTGAGAGCCGATGGCGATGCGGTGATTTCCGCCGTGGCTGTTGATGCGGAGCAAATCGTAGGGCACATCATGTTTTCGAGAATGACGGCTCCGATCCGCGCGCTCGGATTGGCTCCGGTAGCCGTGAAGCCCAGTTTGCAGGGGAACGGAATTGGGAGCGAATTAATCCGATGG
>DATBYL010000390.1:0-7891 GCA_036513735.1 Candidatus Acidiferrales bacterium | reverse complement strand
TGGCGATTTTTCATATTTGATACCTGCGGCGCGACGCTTTACGTTGGAACATTTTTCGCGCTCGGCTACATTTTCCGTACCGAACTGGAAAGCGTCGCCGGAGCCGCTTTGAAACTCGGCACAGGTCTGGTGGTTCTGGTGATCGCCGCGCTGGTCGGCTGGCTGAGCTACAAATATTACCGCCGCCAGAAATTCATTCGGCAACTGCGCATCGATCGCATCACCGCGGAAGAATTAAAACGCAAGATGGACGCCGGAGAAGAAGTCGTAATCGTCGATCTGCGCGGCTCGCTGGATTTTGAAGCCGAGCCGGCCATGATTCCCGGCGCCGTACATTTGGACTACGCCGATCTGGAAGAAGTCTCCGACGAACTGGCCAAGGCCGCCGAGGTTGTGCTGTACTGCAATTGTCCCAACGAAGTGACCAGCGCGAAAATGGCGCTGATGTTGCGGCGCAAAGGCGTGAAGAAAATTCGCCCGCTGCAAAATGGATTGACGGGCTGGCGCGAGCTGGGATACCCGGTGTCGGAAGCGGAAGCGGCGGCGGCTGAGAAGAGCTCCGAGCCGAAGTAGTCGGCGCGTATCAAAGCAATAGCCGACCGAAAGCCGGCCCTGCGCAAGGCGCGCGAGATTTTGTAGAGCCGGCTTCCAGCCGGCTCTTTCGTCTCGATAGTACGAAACCTAATATGGCCATCTCAGAAGAATCGCGCGAAAAAAAACTGGAACGCGGCCTCACCACCAACCGCATCGAATCGCTTTCCGACGGCGTCTTCGCCATCGTGCTTACGCTGATGGTGTTCCAGATTCGCGTCCCGGCAGACGTTGCGCCGAATGAACTCTGGCCGCGCTTAATGAAGCAAGCGCCGGAATTTTACAGCTACGCGATCAGTTTTATTCTGGTCGGCATTTATTGGGTCGCGCATCACAACATGTATCACCTGGTGAAGCGTTCCACTCGTCCGTTGCTGTGGATGAATCTTCTGTTTCTAATGTTCGTGGGATTCGTGCCGTATTCCGTAGCGCTCGTCGGCCGCTACGCCGACGTTCAGCGCGTAATGATTATTTACGGCGTCCACCTGATGATCATCAGCGGACTGCTGTTTCTGCAATGGTGGTACGTCACGCGACACAAAGAACTGCTGGTCACCACGCTGAATCCACAATTCGTTCGCAGCGTGGACGTGAAAATCTTGCAAGCCCCCGTCGTGTGCGTCCTCGCAATTCTCACTTCATTTATTTCCGTGCGCGGCAGCTACTTGCTCTATCTGCTTACCATCGTGATGTATTTGCTGCCGACGAAAATGGATAAATTCTGGACGGAGATGTAGGTCCTCTACTTCGCGGGAACATATTCTGCGACGGACCACTTTCCTTCGGTCCTGTGAAGCGAGTATTCACCGCTTCTGACGAGGATCGCTAAATCGCCTTCTCCTGTATTTATATCGCGAAAATCAGCAACACCCGCGCGAATTCGTGCCGCTTCGGGTAAGGCCAAGTCAATAATTTGGAAATCGACTTGAAACCCGCACGAAAACGATCTCCGCCAGTCGGCGCTGCTGCATACGTTCAAACCGTGCAGTCGAATGTCTTTAACAAGTTTCTTGTCCGGGTCCAGCGCATTGACTGAGAAACAAATGAGATCCCGCTTCGTCCAATTGTTTGCTTTGACCTCCGCCGAAAGCACCGTGGAAAAGATGTCAACTTCGTTCGGATCTTTCGGCGTGTACACATGGTGAGCAGAATTTGCGGTCAACGCGAAGCAGACCACCACGACCCATGCTGTTGCCAAAATATGTACCGACTTCCGCATCGCCTGGCTCGAAGTCATATCATTAATCTTAGGACACTGCGCCTGGGCGAATGAGATTGTCTTCGCCGGAGATGTCCGGTCAGCCACGCTCGATGGCCGGATTAGCCGACGACGATTCTACTCCCTCAAAACCCGATTCGGATCCAGTCTCGTAGCTCGCAAAACCGGCGCCACACACGCAACCAGCGACACAACTATCAGCAGCGCGGAACTGGCCGAGATGGAAAGTCCATCCGTCGCGCTGACTCCAAATAATTTCGCGCGCATCGAAAACGCGGCAAGGATTCCCGCCAGCACACCGGCGATTTCTCCCAGCAAAACCCAGCTTAAAGTGGATCGCAACACGGCTCGCACAATTGCGCCGGGCTGCGCGCCCAGAACCACACGAATTCCAAATTCCTTCGTGCGCATCACAACCATGTCGGATACAACTCCGTAAACGCCAATCGCCGCGAGCAGCAACGCGCCCGCCGCAAAAAACAAAAGCAGTTCGCCGTAAAAGCGATCCTGCGAAAGCGCTCTATCCACAAGTTCCGTCATCGTGGCTTCTCTACTGTCGGCCTGCGTTCCGTCGATTCGAGAAATCGCGTCGCGCACAACGGAGGCCATCGCCGCCGGATTATTTCTCGAACGCACCACCAGATAACGTTCCGGCAGACTCGATTGTTCGTACGAAACAAAAATATCGCCAGTCGCTTGATTCAGGCCGCGATAGCGCCCATCGGCTACAACGCCCACGATTTGTGTCGAACGGGAATCACCTGAGAATTTGAATGATTGTCCAAGCGCCTGCGCAGTCGATCCGTACATGTTGCGCGCGACGCTCTCACTAATAATCGCTACGGGCGGCTTACTTCTATCTTCCCCAAGTTGGAAAGCGCGGCCCTGCAGAATCGGCGTTCCGATCGCCTGGAAATAATTTGGCGTCACCGCTTCAAGATTCGCGATTGGATTATTCTTCGCAGTCTCCTCATCCTGTCCGGGCAGAACGTAATGCCCTTCCCATCCAATCGGCCCTTCCAGAGGACGGATCAGCACCGCGCCTGCGGCAATAACTTCCGGCCGCGCTTGCAAATTATCAATCAGCGTTTTGTAAAAAGCTTGGCCGGCGGCGGGAGTTGCATACTTCGTGCCGCTCAATGAAAGGAAGCACGTAAAAACGTGATCGGGATCGAATCCAAGTCTCGCGTTTTGAAGATTGTGAACACTTTTCCCGACGGTTCCGGCCAGCACAAGCAACGCGAGACTCGCGGATACCTGCGCGATGAGAAACACCGGCCCCAGTCTGCGGCTGCGCATTCCGCCGGCTACTGTGTTGCCGAGATTCCTCAGGGACTTCTGCAAATTCCTATCGCGAATCAGCACCAGCGGCGCTAATGCAAACACGCAGGTCGTCAAGACCAGGCAAATTAATGCGAATAAGAGCGCCCATCCATTAGGAGACACGGATTCGATTCTCGGAATATCGCGCGGCGAAATATACTTAATGATAGGCAGCAGTCCAGCGGCAACTGCAACACCAATTGCCGCGCCGAATGTAGAAAGAATCAAACCCTCGGCAAGAAACTGACTGAAGAGTTGTTTTCTGCTCGCTCCGAGCGCCACACGAATTGCAATTTCCCCTTCGCGCGCAACGGATTTCGTTACCAATAAACTGGCCAGATTAACTGACGCGATCAGAAGCAAAATCAGTGATCCGAGGAACAACAAGTACACGACCGTCTTATTCGCGCCGGTAATAAATTCAGGCAGCGGCTGCAAAAACGCAATTTGCCCATCGGTTTTGCTTTCTGGATGCGCTGCCGCAACTCGCGCTTGAATCGCATTCAGTTCAACATTCGCCTGCGAAATCGAAACTCCGGGCTTGAGCCTTCCAAGTACTTGTAGAAATGTCGCGCCCCGGCGCGTAGTCCACAATCCGTTCGTCGCAAGAGGAGTAAAAATGTCCACGCCCTGCGGAAACATAAATCCAGCCGGCAAAACTCCTACTACTGTGAACGTGGATCCGCTCAAAGTAATTCCAGAGCCAACTATATTTCGATCCGAACTGAACTCATTTTCCCAAAAATGATGAGTGAGTATCACGACCGGGTTCGCGTTAACGCGATCTTCTTCCGAATTGAAAACGCGTCCAAGTGAAGGTTGTATTCCCAATACCGAAAAGAAATTCGCTGCTACGCGCGCACTCTCTATTTGCTTCGATTCCCCTCTTCCGCTTAGGACGTAGCTGTACCCGTAAACAGTCGTCGGCATCGCCGCCAGATCCTGAAAACTTTTGGACTGATCGCGCCAGTCTTTATAGTCAAGATACGAAAGCTCTACAAAATTAACGCCGTTCTTCGGGTCAGCCTTCCATCCGACAACAATTTTGTTTTGGTCAGGAAATGGAAATGGCTCCAGCACCACCGCATGCAACACGCTGAACATTGCCGTGCTCACTCCGATTCCCAGCGCAAGCGCCAACAGACACACGCAAGCTAAGCTGCGATCTCGCAGCAGCATGCGCACGCCACCTTTCAGGTGAATCAGAAACGAGGTCACACACAACTCCAAGTACCGCACCGAGATGTACGGCGCAGCGATTCTAGGCGCATGCAAGCTGCGCACAAGAACAAATCGCGCCTCAATCTACTTTGTCCGCCGAGAGTTTCGAGTAACTTCAGGTTTGCCAGGCACTTAGCTCTACCGCCCCGCTTAGAAAAATACCCAAAATTCATTTTTCCTCGCACCCCCCACCCCACCCGATTTTGCAATGTATATGCAAATAAAGCACTTACAGCGATCTGTGGTCGATCGTTATGCAAATAAAGGACTTAGCGAAAAAAGCTGCATTATAATGAATTTTTTAAACCGCCCTACCCGCCGCCCCTATCTACAGCCTCGGCAGCACAATCCCCTGCTGCGACTGATACTTCCCCTTTTTATCCTTGTACGAAATTTCGCAGTCCGAATCCGCCTTCAGAAAAATCACCTGGCACAATCCTTCATTGGCATAAATCTTCGCGGGCAGCGGAGTCGTGTTGCTAATTTCGAGAGTCACGAACCCTTCCCACTCCGGCTCAAAAGGTGTGACGTTCACAATAATTCCGCACCGCGCATACGTTGATTTTCCGACGCAAATCGTCAGCACGTTCCGCGGAATCCGAAAATATTCCATCGATCGGCCAAGCGCAAAAGAATTCGGCGGCACAATACAAACGTCGCCCTTGAACTCGACGAACGAGCGCTTATCAAAATGTTTTGGGTCCACGATGCTGGAATTCACGTTGGTGAAAATGTTGAACTCATCCGCCACGCGCAAATCGTATCCGTAAGAACTGACGCCGTAACTGATCACGCCGTCGCGCACTTGACGATCCTCAAAAGGCTCGATCATTTTGTGTTCAATCGCCATGCGGCGAATCCAGTGGTCGGGCATTACGCTCATTCGGCTCTCCGGAAATTAAATTTAGTTTTGAAAATTGAAAACGCAGTTTAGTATGCCGTCGCTCGCTTGACAACCCGCAACTCGCTGACTAGCATAAGCTCGCACTCGAAATTCCGGAGGCCAGCGTGATCAAAGTTGACATCGTGAAAGCCGTCGTAGCGGCAACTGGCGTGAGCAACACGAAGGCCGAAGACGCCGTCGAAACAGTGATCCAGTCACTGAAGGACGCGATGCGCCGCGGCGATCGCATCGAGCTGCGCCGCTTCGGAGTTTTCACCGTGCGTTCGCGCAAAACCGGAATGGGTCGCAATCCGCGCACCGGACAAGAAGTGATGATTCCGCCAGGCCGAGTGGTGCGATTCAAGCCGGGCAAAGAATTGCAGCAGCTCGAGGCGTAAGAACGTATTTTTGAAAACCCCCTTCCTCAGTTAGTCGTTACCTTCGCATTCTGCTACCGCAGGAAAACACGTTAAACTAGTTCGCTCATGTCCTACGGAAATGGAAACGGAAATGGACGCGTTCCAGTGGAAATAATTTCGCTGGAAGCGCCGCCGCGCGATGTGGCTCCGCGAAAAATTCCGAAGCCGCCACGACCGTATCGCTCTGGCAGATCATTTGCGATCGCGCTGATTTTATTTCTGATTACAATTATTTCCACTCTTGCAGCCGGAGTCGATTTTTCTTTGGCATATGCGCGCGGACAAATGCCTTCGTTCGATAATTTCTTCCACGTTTATTTTCTTGCTTTGCGCGATCCGCGTGTGTTGCTTGCGGGACTTCCTTTCGCGTTCACACTGATGGGAATTTTGCTCGCGCACGAGCTGGGACATTATTTTACTTGCCGCTACTACGGAATGACCGCCAGCTATCCTTATTTCATTCCATTCCCGTCACTTTTCGGCACGATGGGCGCGTTCATCCGCATTCGTTCCGCAATCACAAATCGTAAAGCGCTTTTTGACGTGGGACTTTCCGGACCTGTGGTTGGATTTCTATTCACGGTTCCTGCGCTGGCCTTCGCGATCGCGCATTCTAAAATTGTTCCGGGCGTAGCAGCTGCGAGCGGCTCGCAAATTGCCTTCGGTGAGCCGATGTTGATGCGCATGTTGATGGCGATTTTGCGGCCCCACGTGTTGGCGCAGGATTTGTTGCTGCATCCGGTCGGACGCGCGGCGTGGATCGGATTATTCGTCACTTCACTAAATCTTTTGCCGGCGAGTCAGCTGGATGGCGGCCATATTTTGTACGCGCTGGCGCAACGTATTCACAAACGCGCCACGCTAATTGTTGCGGCCACTCTGGGCCTGCTCGCATTTCAGTGGCTTGGATGGATTGTGTGGGCCGTGCTGCTTCTCGCAATTGGATACCGGCATCCGCCGCTGATCGATCGCTGCGAATCGCTCGATCGAAAACGATTCGTGTGGGCCGCAGTGGGGCTGGCGATTTTCGTATTGTCGTTTATGCCCGTGCCGATTATTGTGCCGAAGCCGTGGTTCTAATTTCGCGAGTTCACACGCGCTCGCACTTTCCTCGCTGAAAGACAATCCAAACAATCAAATCGCAGCGAAGATGCGCGAAAAAGGTATGATGCGCGCCAGCATGAGCAATCTGGTTCGCACGCTGAGTCTGCGCGATATTTATCTGCTGACGATCGGATCGGTGATCGGCTCGGGAATTTTTTTAGTTCCCGCCACGATCCTGATGCAAGTGCATCTTTCCGTTGCGCTGGCATTGCTGGTGTGGATTGCTGGCGGAATACTTTCTTTGCTGGGCGCACTTACGTACGGCGAACTTGGCGCGATGAATCCCGCAGCTGGCGGACTTTATGTCTATATTCGTGACGCGTTCGGCCCGCTTCCCGCATTTCTCTACGGCTGGACTTTATTTCTAGTGATTGCCAGCGGCACGAACGCAGCGCTTGCAGTGGCCTTCAGCACATATCTGAGCGAAATTATTCCGCTTTCACATCTTGGCGCGCAGCTTTCCGGATTCACGATGCTCGCGTTGCTTACTGTGCTGAATGTTTTGGGCACGCGAAAAAGTGCGGACGTGCAGAACTGGACGACGCTGGTGAAAATGGCGGGCATCGTTGTGATGAACGGCATTTTATTCGCATGCGGACACGAATACTCCGCAGTTCGCGCTTCGCTGTGGCCCGCGCATTTTGACGGCAGCGTCGCCGCGGGATTTGGACTGGCCATGATCGGCGTGATGTGGGCCTACGAGGGCTGGCAGTGGATCAGCTTCAGCGCCGCCGAAATGATCGATCCCGTCCGCGATTTTCCGCGAGCGTCACTGGCGGCGGGACTAACGCTCATCGTGATTTATATCCTTCCCGTGTGCGCATACTTCGTCGTGCTCGGTCCGGTGAATGCGGCCAGTTCTCCAAGAATAGCGACAGCGGCTGTTTCCGCTGTTGCCGGTCCATGGGCTGCCAAATTTTTGGCGGTGATTATTCTGGTTTCTGTTTTCAGTAATGTGAATAGCGCGATTCTCACAGTGCCGCGTGTTTTTTATGCGATGGCAAAAGACAAATTATTTTTCAAACAACTCGCGAATGTGCATCCGCGTTTTCATACTCCCGCGGTCGCGATTGTTGCGAGCGGAATTTGGTCTGCGGTGCTGGCCTGGACTGGCTCCTTCAATCAGTTACT
>DATBYL010000389.1:0-9101 GCA_036513735.1 Candidatus Acidiferrales bacterium | reverse complement strand
CTGGCATGCATCGACCGGCTCGTTCGCAAAGCGGTTGCAGGAGAATTGGAAGACAGGACTGAAGTTCTGTACGTCTCGCCACTGAAAGCGCTTGGCAATGATATTCAGAAAAATTTGGACACGCCGCTGGGCGAAATTCTGGAACTTGCGCGCGAGCGTGGATATCTGATGCCGGAAATTCGCACGGCCGTGCGCACCGGCGACACTTTGATGAGCGAACGCCGCACGATGCTGAAGCGGCCGCCGCACATTCTGGTTACGACACCCGAGTCGCTTTACATTTTATTGACCGCCGAAAAGAGCCGAGAAGTATTGCGCACGGTGAAAACGGTGATCGTCGACGAGATTCATGCGATCGCGGATGACAAGCGTGGATCGCATCTGGCGCTTTCTTTGGAACGACTTGATGCGTTGACGGGACGGCGCTCGACGCGCATTGGACTTTCCGCCACACAAAAACCGATTGAGTTGATTGCGCAATTTCTTGCGGGAAGTAATCAGCCGGAACCTTGCATCGTGGAAATCGCACAGCGGCGAAAATTAGATTTATCTGTAGAAGTGCCGTCGAGCGAACTTGGGCCGGTGGCTTCCAACGAAATGTGGGACGAGATTTATCAGCGGATTGCGAATTTAGTTCAGCAACATCGCTCGACTTTGATTTTCGTGAACACGAGAAGATTGGCCGAGCGCGTTGGGCATCATCTCGGGGCGATGCTGGGGCAAGACGCGGTTGCTTCGCATCACGGCAGCTTATCGCGCGTGCGGCGATTGGTCGTGGAAGGAAAACTGAAGGCCGGAGAAATTCGCGCGCTGGTGGCGACGGCGTCGCTGGAATTGGGAATTGATATTGGAACCGTGGATTTAGTCTGCCAAATCGGCTCGCCGCGATCGATCGCAGTTGCTTTACAAAGAGTGGGACGAGCGGGCCACTGGCGCGGAGCAATTCCGAAGGGCCGAATATTTGCAACGACGCGTGATGAACTTATCGAATGCGCGGCGCTGGTGCGTTCGATCCGTCAGGGCGAGCTGGACAAAATTATTATTCCGGAACATCCGCTGGATATTTTGGCGCAACAAATTGTGGCTTCGTGCGCAGCCGAGGACTGGCAGGAAAATGATTTATTCGCGCTGGTTCGCGGTGCGTACCCGTATCGCAATTTGGAGCGCAAAGATTTCGACGAAATTATCGCAATGCTTTCCGAGGGAATTTCCGCGCGGCGCGGACGGTATGGCGCGTACCTACATCGCGATCAAGTGAATGGACGTGTGAGTGGACGCCGCGGCGCGCGGCTTGCTGCGATCACGAGCGGCGGAGCGATTCCGGACAACGCGCTCTACACGGTGATCGCGGAGCCTGAACATATTGTTGTTGGAACTGTGGACGAAGATTTCGCGGTGGAAAGTTTGAGCGGCGATGTGATGCTGCTGGGAAATACTTCGTGGCGAATTCGGCGAGTGCAATCCGGATCGGTTTTGGTGGAAGACGCGCACGGCGCGGCGCCGAGTATCCCGTTTTGGCTTGGCGAAGCTCCGTCGCGCACGAATGAACTTTCGGCGGCGGTGGCCGAGGTGCGGCAGACGATTGGCACGCTGGCGGAAAATGTTTTGCCGATGCTTGGACGCGGAACTTCTCCACAGGCTGAAGTTGCGGTGCGCTGGTTGAAAGAAGAATGTGGACTTGATCAGGCGGCGGCTGAACAAGCGGTTGAATATATTGTTGCGGGCCGCGCGGTTTTGCGAGCGGTGCCGACCCAACAGACTGTCGTAGCGGAAAGATTTTTCGACGAGAGCGGCGGAATGCAACTGGTGATTCATGCGCCGTTTGGCGGGCGCATCAACAAAGCGTGGGGACTGGCGCTGCGAAAACGATTCTGCCGTTCGTTTAATTTTGAATTGCAGGCGGCCGCTACTGACAACGGACTAAATATTTCGTTGAGCGATCAACACAGTTTTCCTTTGGCGGACGTATTTGAGTTTCTGAAGTCCGCGAGCGTGGAAGAACTTTTGGAGCAGGCGGTATTGACCTCGCCGATTTTCACGACGCGTTGGCGATGGGTGGCGGGACGATCACTTGCGCTGCTGAGATTTATGGGCGGAAAGAAAGTACCTCCGCAAATTCAGCGGATGCGTTCGGACGATTTGCTGGCCGCGGTATTTCCGGAGGCGCTGGCGTGTCAGGAAAATGTTGAAGGCGAAATCGTCGTGCCAGATCATCCTTTAATTCGCGAAACGATGAAGGATGCGCTGACCGAGGCGATGGACATCGATGGACTGAAAAATATTTTGGATGAGATGGCTTCGGGAAAGATTCGATGTATTGCGGTTGAGACGCCGGTGCCGTCGCAATTTTCGCATGAAATTCTGAATGCGAATCCATATGCGTATTTGGATGATGCGCCGCTGGAAGAACGCCGCGCGCGCGCAGTGGAAATGCGGCGGATGCTGCCGGAGTCCGTACTTTCTGAAGTCGGACGGCGTGATCCGGCGGCGATCGATGAGGTACGCGCGGAAGCTTGGCCGGATGTTCGCGATGCTGACGAACTGCAGGATTTATTGCAGACGCTGATAGCGTTTCCGGCGACGGACGCAGATGCGGTCGAGCGGCGCATTCCGTTCGCGGAGAAATGGACTGCGTCAATTCCGGAGTGGGCGCCACATTTTGCTGAACTTGAATCTGGTCATCGCGCTGGGCGCGCTTCAGTGGGGAATCAGAATTATTGGGTGGCGGCAGAGAAGGCGGCGACATTCGCGGCTGTGTTTCCGGCCGCGCAATTTGAATCTTCGATTCCGGAGATAGAAAGTCAAAAACTTTCGCACGAGGATGCATTGCTTGCGTGTGTGACGGGATGGATGGCGCACGTTGGGCCGATTACATCATCCGCGTTGGGCGAATTTCTTGGAATTGCTACATCGGAAATAGATAAGACATTTTTGCGGCTTGAGGGAAGTGGATCGATTCTTCGCGGGCGTTTCACGAATGAGGGTGGAGAAGAAACTGAATGGTGCGAACGGCGATTGCTGGCGCGAATTCACCGGCTAACTTTGGGAGCGTTGCGAAGTCAGATTCAGCCGGCGACGGCTGCGCAATTTATGCGATGGCTATTGCGCTGGCAGCACGTGGCGCCGGGAACGCAAGTGCTTGGAGAAGGCGGGACGCTGGAAATACTTCAGCAGCTTCAAGGATTTGAGGCTCCCGCAAATTCCTGGGAGCGGCAAATTCTTTCGCGGCGAATTGCGAATTACGATCCGAAAGTTTTGGACCAACTTTGTTTGACTGGCGCGGTGGGATGGGGACGGCTTTCGCCGCATCCGGCAAGTCTGGAAGATGCGAACAGTATCAACAGGCGCGTGGTGCCTTCAAGCGTTGCTCCGATTTCATTTTTTGTGCGCGAGGACGCGGAGTGGATGATTTCGCGGCACGGGAATACTGAGGCCGAGATTCCTCGCGGACTCAGCGTGGCGGCGCGCGATGCTTTGAAATATCTGCGGGAGCGAGGCGCGTCATTTTTCGCGGACTTAGTGCGCGGCACCGGGCAACTAAAATCAGAAATTGAAACTGCGCTGTGGGAACTGGTGACCGCCGGACTGATTACCGCGGACGGCTTCGATAATATTCGCGCGCTGATTGATCCGAAGCGGCGATCTGGTCAAGGAAGAGGACACAGTGCGCGGCCGAGACATAGCGTCGGAAGATGGTCACTTTTATTCCGAGAAGAGACGACGGATCGAACGCGCGCGGTGGATGCGATTTGCTGGATGCTGCTGAAACGTTACGGCGTGATTTTCCGCGAAGTGATTGCGCGCGAGACAATTGTGCCGCGCTGGCGCGAATTGCTGATTGCGCTTCGTAGGCTGGAAGATCGTGGCGAAGTGCGCGGCGGGCGATTCGTTACGGGATTCATCGGCGAACAATTTGCGTTGCCGATGGCTGTGGAATCTTTGCGCGCATCGCGTGACAGCCGGGCTGTGGGCGAAACTGTGACGATGTCGGCGGCAGATCCGCTGAATCTTGTGGGAATTATTTTGCCGGGAGGGCGGGTGTCGGCTGTTTCGGGGAAAGTTTTAATTTTGCGCGATGGAGTGCCGGTTGAATCGGAAGATTCGGCGGCGTTTGCGCATTCTCTGGCCGTTTAATTATTTTTCAAGCTCGTAGATTTTTTCCATCAGCAGCCATTTTTCGCCGGGCTTCGCGTTTGGAAGAGGCTGTTGAAATTTCAACATTAATTCTTCCCACTCGCACACTTTTGGATTTTCGCGGTCGGCTTTTCCTTTGGCCTCGAACGAAAATTTGTCATTTACTTCCATCACCATGAACATGCGCGCGCCGAGTAAATAGATTTCGAGATCCACGATGCCTGCGTTTTTAATGCTTTTTGAGATTTCGGGCCAGATTTTCTCGTGATGACGTTTATATTCCGCGATTAATTTCGGATCATTTCTTAGATCGAGTGTGAAGCAGTGGCGTTTTGTCATTTGACCTCACGCGGGGCGATTGTTCGCGGAATGCGTCAACATTTCATTCGTTTTATATCCGCGGACGGCGAAGTAAATCACGTAGACGTAGCAGATCAGCGGCGCGATGAACGCCACTTGAATATTGCTGACGTCGGAAATCTTGCCCATTGCCGCGGGAATTAGAGCGCCGCCGATGATGGACATGACGAGCAGCGAGGACGCGCGTTTCGTTAGTGCGCCAAGATTTTTCAGGCTGAGCGCGAAGATTGTTGGGAACATAATTGAATTGAAAAAGCCAACCAGAACGATTGCAAGAACAGAAGCGAGGCCAGACGCGCCGATACCGATCATCACGCAGATTAACGCGCCGATTCCAAATGCGGCGAGAAGACGCGGAGCCGGAATGCGCTTCATCATCCAAGAACCGGAGAAACGGCCGATCATGAATCCGGTTTGATGCGCAACCAGAAAAAGCGCGGCCATTTTTTCCGGAGTGTTGGGAGTGAGATGCGCGAGGAAACTGCGTTGCGTTCCGTCGTGCGACGCGAGAGCTCGAGTTCCCCACGCGGCCATATTTTCTAAAGTGCTGGGCATCGTGTGCTTCGTGAAACGAATCACGAAACTTGCGACGCCGACCTGCGCTCCGACGTAAAAAAATTGAGCGATGACGCCTTTGATCAAATGCGGATGCGCCCAAATGCTATTTGAGTTTTCGCGTTGGCCGCCAATCGGCGCTTCAGTTTTTCCGGGCTGCACTTCTGGAAGGCTCGCAAAATAAATTAGCGCTGCAACTAGAAGGAAGATGCCGGTGATGAGCAGGTACGGCGTCTTCACCATGTTGGTTTCGGAAGTGATGTAGGTCTGGAGTTGCTGCGGGCTCATGGCGGCGCGCTGCACAGGAGTGTAGTCAATTCCGGAGAGAATGAAGGCCGCGCCGAGAATTGGAACGAGAGCGGCGCCTACTGCGTTAAACGATTGCGCGAGATTCAGGCGGCGTTCTGAACTTTCGGGCGGGCCGAGGACTGTTACGTAAGGATTGGCGCCGACTTCGAGAAACGATTGTCCGGAAGACATGACGAAAAGTGCGAGAAGGAAAAACCAATAGGCACGAGAAGTTGCGGCGGGAAGAAACAGGAGCGTTCCGGTGGCGCAGATCAGCAAACCAATCAGAATTCCTTTTTTGTAGCCGATTTTTTCCATTAAACGGCCGGCAGGAAAAGCGGCGAGAAAATATCCACCGAAGAATGCGACCTGAATAAATGAGGATTGAAAATCGGTCAGATCGAAGGCCTTTTTCAGGTGAGGAATCAGAACGTCATTCAGGTTGACGCCGATTGACCAGAGGAAAAACAGGCTCGTCACGAGAACAAACGGAAGAGCGTATTTTCGTTCGGTCAAAGGCGCGGATTGTGACGCCAAATTTCCTCCGTACTGGTGCGCGCTTCGGAATTACGTAAGTGCGCGATCGAGATGGACGTAGCCGCCATCAACAAATAAATGTTGGCCGGTGATGTGTGATGCTTGAGCGGAGCTTAAGAACAAAACCATCGCGGCAATCTCGTTGACGTTTGTCATGCGTTTGCCCAGTGGAATTTTCGCGACAATTTGTTTTAACTTTTCATCGGGGTTTGGAAATGAGCTGAGCCATTGTTTGTAGAGCGGAGTCATGACTTCCGCGGGAATGACGGCGTTCACGCGAATTCCGAATGGAAGCAATTCCGCGGCCCACTCGCGGGTTAACGCGAGGATCGCGCCCTTCGCTGCCACGTAGCCGGAAGTGCCGCCCTGTCCGGTGAGCGCGGTTTTGGAGGCGATATTCACGATGACGCCTTGCGATTTCTTCAACGCCGGAAGCGCGTAGTGCGCCATATTGTAGTAATGCAAGAGATTTTTCTGAAGCGAAGTCACAAATCTTCCTGGGCTGCCATTTTCCAAGCCGATGCCGTCATTGACGCCGGCATTGTTGATCAGAACATCGAGACGGCCGAATTCCTTTAGCGTTTGCTCGACTGACCTGAAGCAATTTTCGGCTGATAACAAATCTTCGCAAATCAGGCCGCACGTGTTGCCGGAATTTTGTATTTCCGATTGCAGTTGCTTGCCGGCCTCTACATCCACATCAACTATCACCGGAATTCCGCTCTCGTGGACGACGCCGCGCACGATTGCTTCGCCGATGCCTTTCGCGCCGCCTGTGATGAGGATGATCTTGTCTTTAAGCTGCAAGTCCATTCGTGAATTCCTTCAAGTTATAGAAGCGAATTGCGTTGCCGCCGAAAATATTTTCTTTTTGCAGGGCTGTACACCCACGCAAGTAATCTTCGACGAGTTTTTTTACCTGCGCATAGCTGGCGGCCAGCAGGCAAACGGGCCAATCGGAGCCGAACATTAAGCGATCTGCACCAAATGCGTCGAAGACGACATCGAGGTACGGTTTGAAATCCGCGGCTTTCCAATTTCGCCAATCCGCCTCGGTGACTAGACCGGACAATTTGCAAAACACGTTAGGAGATTCGGCGATGCGCCGGATGTGCGTCTCCCAAAATGTAAGATCCTGTGATTTTATTTCCGGCTTGGCGAGGTGGTCGACCACGAAGCGCTGCTCGGGAAATTTGGAAACAAGTTCGATCGCGGCGGGCAATTGTTTCGGGTAAATAAGGATGTCGTAGGCGAAGCCGAATTGCCGCAAGCGTGAAATTCCGCGCACGAAATCGAGCTGCATGAGGAAACGATCGTCGGGTTCCGCTTGCGCGATGTGCCTGAAGCCGCGAAGTTTCTCGTAACGCGAAAAAAATTGCAGCCGCTCTTCAATATTTGCTGATGAAAGATCAACCCAGCCGACTACTCCTGCGATCCACGGATTGTCTTGCACCAGTTCAAGCAGGAACAAAGTTTCTTTTTCGGATTGATCGGCCTGAACTGCGATGGACGCGACGATGCTGTTCGCTTTGCATTCCAGCGCCAATTCCTCCGGCAGAAAATCGCGTTTCAAAATTGACATGTCGTCTGTGATCCAGGCATCCCGCGTGGGATTGTATCTCCAGAAGTGCTGGTGCGAATCAATCTTGATCATGCGCGCTTTGCGGTCAGCCCCTTAGATTGAAAAATCCTCCGTCGAGCGGGTAGTCCACGCCGGTGATGAAGCCGGATTCATCGGAGCACAAAAATAAAGCGAGCGCGGCAACTTCTTCGGGCTTTCCCATGCGGCCGATAGGCTGAGCCGCCGAAAGAACTTTGAACATTTCATCTTCACGGCCGGGATAGTTTTTTTTCAGGTAGCCATCCACAAATGGCGTGTGTACGCGCGCGGGCGAAATGCAATTGCAGCGAATATTGTGGGCCAGATAATCGCGAGCGACGGAATAGGTCATAGCGATCACGGCGCCTTTGCTCATCGAATATGCAAAACGGTCGGCGAGTCCCGAGGAGCCCGCGATAGACGCCATATTAAGGATGACGCCGCCATTTGCCTTCAAGTGTCCGACTCCGGCGTGGAGACAGTTGTAGATTCCCTTCACATTCACTTGAAAGACGCGGTCGAAGTCGGCTTCGTTTGTGGATTCGACGGTGCCGATGTGTGAGATACCCGCGTTATTTACGAGGATGTTAAGCGGGCCTTCGGCAGCCAGCTTCCGAAATAATTCGTCCACTGATTTCTGATTGGAAACATCGCAGGAATGCGCAGAGGCGCTGGCTTCGGCGGCAGTAATCTCTTCGACCGTGCCGCGCGCAGCTTTCTCGTCAATATCAACGACACGCACGACCGCGCCTTCGACGGCGAATCTGAGGGCAATCGCGCGCCCGATGCCGCTGCCCGCGCCGGTGACGACAGCCACTTTGCCGTTCAGTCGGAGATTATTCGGAGCATTTTGTAGATTATTCAGAGTGAACCACCTTGCGGCGTTGCGAATTACTTCCTTAACTGTGGACGCCGCACCAATGGCATATAGCAGGTGCCATAGAGCAATTCAACACATAAACATGCAGTGGAGCGAATACGCCGAAATCGCGCCGCGCGAGTCCAAGATACGTTGCTGGGCATCAAAACAGTGTGAGACTGCCGCCGGTACGCGGATATCGGGATTGGTTCGCTTTAATTTGATCATTCTGGGCTTTGATACTGCCCTAATAGAGTCGTAAGCCGCCCCGGCAATTCTTATCCTTAATAATGATACGGGCATACCCAATACCGCAATGACGACGTCCAAATCGTCCGATGACATTTTCTTCAATCAGACCGAGCCCATTCGCGCCGAACTTTTCAGCGTCGAGCGGCTGGAGCAGCACGCCGCAAGTCTGGCCGCGGCGCAAGTTGTGGCGTTGGAACCCGGCGGGGGACGTCCGCTTATTCCACGGGTGCGTGAAAATGGCCGCGTGCTTCGCGAGTGTTACCAATCCATTGCCAAAGCGATTCAACAAGAGCACACCATCACACCCGCGGCCGACTGGCTGGTAGATAATTTTCACATTGTTGACGAACAACTTCGCGAAATTCGTGATGACCTGCCAAAAGGTTTTTACCGCGAGCTTCCAAAACTAGCCTCAGGACATCTGGAAGGATTTCCGCGCGTTCTGGGAGTGGCCTGGGCATTCGTTGCGCACACAGACAGCCGATTTGATCCGGAAGTATTACGGCGTTTCCTGGC